>NZ_JBWQQI010000033.1:0-80098 GCF_056619545.1 Paraburkholderia sp. SSBN10T | reverse complement strand
GTGCCGCCCCGCACAGGGGCAACACTAATAGACCAATAACAAAGCAAGGAAAGGCCAAAAAACCCCATTATTACCAGCGCCGATGCGCATACCAATCATGCCGGGACCACCACCGCCGCCCATCCCAGTACTGCCCCCCATGCCACCCAACAACAAACCCAGCAGCAACAACCGGCACAACCACAGGCTGATAAGCAACAACAGGAGGAGGGGGCGGCGGCGGAGGCGCCACATAAACCGGCGCTGGAGCGACATAAACCGGCGCCGGCACGGCAAAATTCAGCCCGACGGACACCCCGGCATTGGCGAGCTGCGACGCGCCGAGAACAAGCGCCCCAAGCCCGAGACTCACGAACAGTTTGCTTTTCACGTTGACCTCCGTATAAGAGGAAGAGGGGAATGACGGCTTGACTCTAGCTCCGCCGAAACGACCTTGAGTTACGTAAGTGCAACAAAGTTGACGACTGAAATCCTGCCGCTCAAGCGTCGAATCACGCGCTGGCACACGCTGCCTGAAAGACACGCGCATCACACCCCACCACTTGCAACAAACGGTAATCAGAACCACCCTTTGCAACACGCCATGAAATGAGGGCCGAGGCAAAACCACCACGCGCCCGCCCCAGCAACGAACATTCGAGTAAGTAGCCAGTAAGTCTGCCGCCTCTAAAGTCGATGCCGCCTCATTCCATCCCTTTAGGAACGACAGTGAAAAGAACTTTTTGTCTCAGGTATCCTCTGTTGCTGAGCGTTGCGTCCATCCTCATCTATTCGGGCAGCGCATGGGCCGACGGCGTCAGCGACGCTCAAGCCGACGTGGACGATTCCGGTTTGACCATATTGAACAACGCCACCAATGTGACCCACTGGGGCCTGGGAGTGGGCGCCGGGGTCGAGGCGTCGCCATACAAAAGCGGCAAAACGAAATACACGCCGATTCCGCTGATCACTTTCGACAATAAATGGGTCCACGCGTTTGGCACGACAATCGACCTGAAAATCGGCAAGTGGGACAACGTGAGTGTTGCCTTGCGCGGCAGTTACGACATCGGCGATGGCTACAAAGGTTCCGACGCGCCGATCCTGAATGGCATGGAGAACCGCAACGGCGCGTTCTTGTACGGCCCCGCGCTCGCCTGGAAAAGCGCCTTCGGCACGCTGTCGGCCGACTATCTGCTCGGCGGCAACAAGGGCGAACGGGCCAAAATCGACTTCAGCAAATCGTTCGAGTTCGGCCAGTTCTCCGTCGAACCGTATGCCGGCGTCGAATGGCTAAGCAGCGACTATGTCAATTACTATTACGGCGTGCGGGCCTCGGAGGCGCGCGCAGGACGTCCCGAGTACACGGGCAAGGCGGCCTACGACACGTCGGTCGGTACGCGGGT
Source organism: Paraburkholderia sp. SSBN10T (assembly GCF_056619545.1). Taxonomy (NCBI): domain Bacteria; kingdom Pseudomonadati; phylum Pseudomonadota; class Betaproteobacteria; order Burkholderiales; family Burkholderiaceae; genus Paraburkholderia; species Paraburkholderia sp. SSBN10T. The sequence goes on along the minus strand of NZ_JBWQQI010000033.1, from coordinate 78,713 downwards.
CAACTACAACATCACGCGTCATCAGAAAGTGGTGCTGGACGTTGGCGTGTCGCACTTCTCGAGCGGCATCAGCGACAGCCCGATCGTCGGGCGGAGCTACATTCCTGCGGCAAGGCTCGCCTACATTTATCAATTCAATTGAGCATAGCGTCATGTCGCGAGTTGCCATTGTCGAAGACCACGAGCGCCTGGCCGAGATGGTACGTCAGGCGCTTGCGGACGCGGGAATCGAGGCCGATCTGTTCCACAGTCTCTCCGAGGCAGGATACGGCGTGAGCCGGGCCGAATACGCCGTGCTGATCGTCGATCGCGGCTTGCCGGATGGCGACGGACTCGCTTTTCTGCGCACGTTGCGCGCCGCGGGCCAGATGACGCCCTGTCTGATGCTGACCGCGCGCGATGCGTTGCACGATCGGGTGGACGGCCTCGAGAGCGGAGCCGACGACTACGTGACCAAGCCATTCGCCATGAGCGAACTGGTGGCGCGCGTGCGCACGCTGATGCGCCGGCCGGCAGCCCTGACAGCGCTGGTCGCCGTGTTTGCCGACCTCACCGTCGACCCGCAGCAACACGCAATGAGTTGCGCCACCGGCTCGGTGCCGCTCGCTCAGGCCGAACTGCAGATCATGCTGTGTCTGGTGAAGGCGGCCGGCCAGACGGTTCGGCATGCGGCACTCGAGCATGCCGCCTGGGGCCTTGGCGAGGCCGTCACGCCGAACGCGCTGGAGGTGACCGTGCACCGGCTGCGCAAGAAGCTGACGGCGGTGGGGACCACGATTCGTCTCGCCAACATCCGTGGCGCGGGCTTCGCGCTGCAAGTGCCGTCCGGGTTGACCGACACCCCGGCGCCCTGATGATCTGACGCAAAGGATTCGTCATGCTGAATCACTGGATCCGAAGTCTGTCCGCGCGCTTATGGGTGACCAGTATCGTCGCGCTGGCGCTCACCCTGACAGCGCTGGCGATGGCGGTCACCTACGCGTTCAGTTACTTCCCGGAGCAGACGCTAGGACGGCACGAACAGGTCGAACAGGCAAAGAAAGTCGCGGACGGTATCGTGCTTGACGGTGCGGGCCGTCCGGTCTCCGTCAAGCTGCTCGAGGCGCAAGCGTGGATTTTCAGTGCGGCGCCTACCGATCTGCGCTATCGGGTGCTCGACGAGCAGGGCCGTGTGTTGCTTGCGTCGGTCGAAGGGGCGGGCGATCAGCCGTGGGTGACCGATGCGCTTTCCAGCATCGTTCACAAGAGCGAGCGGGCGACGCTCGACGGCAGGCCGTTCTACGTCATGACGCTCAAGATCCGGCGTGGAGGGGCGCCTTTCTATGTGCAGACCGCGACGAGCAGACGCCTCATCGATGCGATGATCGGCTCGAAGGTGAAGTCGATACCGGCCACCGTCAGGACCATTACGATCATCGCGGCGATCGTTTTTGGGCTGACGTTGACGCTCACCTTGCATCGGGTACTGAAGCCGCTTAGGGACGCGTCGAGCGCCGCCGCACTGATCACGCCGCGCAATCTGACGACGCGGCTGTCGTTGCGAGGCGTGCCGAGCGAGATCAAGCCGTTGATCCATGCCTTCAACGAAGCGCTCGGCCGGCTCGAAAACGGCTTCACCGTGCAGCAGCAGTTTCTCGCCTCGGCGGCGCACGAACTGCAGACACCTCTGACCCTGGTTCGCGGTCAGATCGAGATGCAGTCGGACATCGGAGATAAAGATCTGCTGCTGCGCGAGATCGATCTGATGGCGCGGCAGGTGCGCCAGTTGCTGCATCTGGCCGAAGTCAGCGAAGCCCAGAATTTCACCTTTGGCGACGTGAACCCGCTCGAGGTGGCGCAGGACGTGCTGGCGTATCTCGGGCGCAAGGCCGATGCGAAGCGCGTCAAGCTTCAGTTGGATACCGCCGGTGCGCCTGCCTCGATGTGGGCGGACCGCAGCGCGCTGTTCATCCTGCTGAAGAATATCGTCGAAAACGCGCTCAACGTGTCGCCGCCGGACAGCGTCGTGTGGCTCGTCATCGGCGCCGTTTCGATCGAGGTCAGCGACGCGGGGCCCGGCATTCGCGAGGAGCACCTGCCGTTCCTGTTCAAGCGCTTCTGGCGCGCACCCGGCGCGAGACACGACGGCGCGGGTCTCGGGCTCGCCATCTGCAAGGAAATCGCGCTGGCGCACGAATGGCGCCTGACGGTCAGCAGTCTCGTCTCGGGAACCCGGTTTATCGTCTGGTTCTAGCCGCCGCGACGCGTCATGGCGGGCCGGCCTCTCAAGCCTGCTCAAGCCGTGAACGCACAAAGCCGACGTGTTCACGCAACACGTAGAACGCATCCGCATAAGCGAGGGGCATGCGCAGGCTGTTGAGCGCCTCTTCGATCTGATCCAGCTCCTGAAAGAGCGTCTGGCGCTGCGCGGGCGAGGGGGCTTTCAGCGCTTCGCGCTCGATCGCGATCAGCGAGCCGTAGTAGCGGTAGATGCGCGAGCGCACCCGCCAGCGGTACAGCGCCGGGACCAGCCGCAGGGCAGGGAACAGCAGCACCGCGACCGGCAGCAGCAGAACCAGCGTGCGGTCGCCGATGCTCGCCAGCCAGAACGGCAGATTGCGGTAAAGAAAGCTCTTGCCGCTCTTGTAGTAGCGTTGCGCGTCGTCGCTGACCGGATACTCGCGTGCCACCGGACTCGGGAACTGCCCCGCGTGCTGCAGCAAACCCGGCATGCCGTGGATCTCCTGGGCGGCTTCGATCAGCAGGTCGGAGATGGCGGGGTGCAGGTTGGTGCGCGCCACCAGTTCGACGGTCGGACTGATCAGGTGGACCGTGTCGGGCGGGATCTTGCGGCGCAGGTCGAGCACGCCGGGCGGCAGGTCGATTTCGTCCAGATAGGGAAAGAGCCGCGTATAGGCGCTGGCTTCCTCGAAATCCATCACCGAGATGCCGGGCACCCGCAAGAGCCGCAGCATCAGGGCGCGGGTGGCCGAATCGCCGTTCAGGATCGCGGCATCGGTCTGGCCCGCGACCAGCCTGGTGGCGGCTTGCAGCCCGTCGTCGGGCAGCAGCGTCGTGTCATGGCCCGGTTCGATGCCGTTCGCCTCCAGCAGCTTGAGCGCCAGCACCCGCGTGCCGCTGCCTTCGCGGCCAATGGCGATGCGCTTGCCTTCGAGCTGGGCGAGGCGCGTGATGCCGGTGCCGCGATAGAACACCACCACCGGGTCGTAGAACACGCTGCCGAGCGACATCAGCGAGGAGGTAGCCACGCCGTCGGCCACGCCGCCTTGCACGAGCGCAACGTCCACATGCTGTTTGGGATCCAGTAGCCTGTGCAGGTTCTGCATCGAGCCGTCCGATTCCAGCACCTTCAGCGTGATGCCGTTGCGCGCAAGAATCTTCTTGTACTCGTTGGCGGCCAGCAGGAACGAACTGTCGTGCGGACCGGCGCTCATCGTAATGGTGTGCGGCGGCGCCGGATCGACGAGCCACACGACCAGCGTGATCACCACCACCACGAACACGGCGATCGGCGCGAACGTCAAGGTCAGGTCGCGCAGGTCGGCATGGGAATGCTCGCCTTGAAACTGCGGCGGACGCGGGCGCGGGTGTCTCATCAAAGCTCCGTTCTTGTGGCGGGCATGGTTTGGCGGGCAAACGGCTTAGTGCGGCCTGCTCAGCGCAGCCTGTCCAGGGCAACCTGCTCAGTGCGGCCTGTCCAGTATCGTCTGCGCAGCCGGGCCTGTGCAACAGACAGCCGGAGCCAGGCTGGCCGCATCCATAGCGTAGCAGGACTGGCGTTCGTCTGAGGTTCGTCGGAGGCTTGGGCGCGGCGAATGCCGCGCCCGAGGAGGCGTTCAGTACTGGACGAGGATGGTCACGCGGCGATTGGCGGCGCGCGCCACGGCGTCGTCGCCGATCATCAGCGGGATATTGTCGGAGCGGCCGATCGCTGCAAGGCGATGCGGCTCGATGCCCCTGTCCACGAAGAATCGCACCACCGCACCGGCGCGTGCGGACGACAGCTCCCAGTTCGATTCGTACCTGGCGTTCGCAATCGGCGTGCTGTCGGTGTGTCCTTCCACCAGAATGTTGTGGGTCGAATAGTCCTTCAGGGCGGCCGCGAGCTGGTCGAGCACGGCAGTCGAATCCGGCAGCAGATGCGCATCGCCGGCGCGAAACAGGATCTTCGCGTTGATGCCGATTTCGACGCCGTCAGTCTGTTCGTCGATATTGATCTGCCCTTTGTCGCGCAGCGCCCTCAACAGCGCCAGCAGTTCGGCTTGCGACGCAAGCGGCGCGCCGCTCGCGGGGCTGCGCGTGGCGGGCGCGGCAGGCGCCTTGTCGTGCTTGACGCTGCGCGCGGCTTCCAGCAGCTTGATTTCGAGTTCGTGGTATTTCGCCAACTCGATCGCATACAGTGCCAGAAACAGCACCATCAGCGTGGTGACGAGGTCCGAGTAGGAGAGCAGCCAACGCTCGGGCCGCGCCTCCGCGTCGTCGTCGAGTTTCGGATTGGGCCGTTCGGATGCGAGCGCCATGGTGGACTACGCCAGCAGTTCTTTGGAGCGTTCGCGGACGTCGCCGGTGAGGCGCGTCTCGATGGTCTGCGGCGATTCCCTGCGCGAGATCGCGAGCAGGCCATCGAAATACAGTTTGCGGTAGCGCAATTCGCTATCCACCTGCGCCTTGATCTTGCCGTAGATCGGCAGGAACAGCACGTTGGCGAGCGCGAGGCCGTACAGCGTCGTTACGAACGCGACCGCCACACCCTGGCCGAGCTGCGCCGGCTCGAGGATGTGCCCCGTGACCTGGATCAGTCCCAGCACCGCGCCGAGAATGCCGAAGGTCGGCGCGTAGCCCCCGGCCTGCAGCCAGATGCGTGCGGCGGCCATGTGATTGCGTTCGTAGGCGTCCAGTTCGCGTTGCAGCGCGTCTTCGATGACGGCCGTGGCGACGCCGTTGGCGATCAGCTCGAGGCCGCGCTTGGCGAACGGATGAATCCCGGCCGGGTCGATCGACTCGAACGCGAGCATGCCGTTCAGCTTGGCCTTGTGGCCCCATTCGAGCAGGACCGAGAGGTTGTCCTGATCGACCGGTTTGGCGCTGACGAAGGCGAGCCGCAGTTGCCGCACGCCGTCGGAAAAGCGTCCCCAGGTGTTCTGAACCATCACGGCGCCGATCGTGCCGCCCAGCACGATGACGAGCGCTTCGAGCTGGAATAGCGAGGCAAAACGCCCGCCTTCCAGCGCAAAGCCCAGCACGATGGCTGCGACGCCGACCACCGCACCGCATAGCGTCAGGAAATCCATAAAAGACCTCGAAGATTCAGGTGAAGGACTGCGGGTTCGTGCGGTTCAAGGCTGAGGGTTGGCGCATGCTGCGCGTGCTACGGCTGGACCGGCGAGCCGACCGGAAGCGACGCATTCATCGACGGCGATTTGAGGCTCCTCACCAGGTCGATAAAACGCTGCTCGATCTCCGGAATCTCCAGCGGATCGACCTTGACGTCGCGCCGCATGATCCAGGAAATCTCGTTCTGGCGCGCCTGGCTCATCACCGACAGCAGCCGGTCGGCAATCGTGTGATCGGCCATTGCGGTGAGCAGCTTGGCGAGATCGTAGGTGTCGAACGCGCTGACCGCATCGAACAGCGTGCGCTGGTCGACGAACTCGAGGTCGGCGAGCGATTCGAACTCGTTTGCTGCGCGGATCTTGCGCTTCGAGAAATAGGCCGTGCCGTTTTCTTCGATGTAGTTCAACACCTTGGTCTTGCGGAACGCGAAGATATCCTCGGCGATTTCCGAGTGCGACAGCTTCTTGAGAATCAACTGCCGTTCGACGCCGATCAGCGCTTCGAGATCCGACAATTCGATCAGTTCGAGTTCGCCGGTAATCGCCAGGTCCAGATCGTGATCGGCCACCTGCTGGGCGCGCTCGGTGAGCCGTACCGGGTCGAAAGTGACCATGTGGCGGCCCAGCGCGCCCTCGTCGGAGGGCGAGCCTTTGCCGACGAATTCCGGGCGCCCGGCATCGAAGCTCACCAGATTGAGCTTCTCCATGCGCTTGAGCATGGCCATCACATGCAGGCGCGAATGCCCGGCGATCGCACGGCACTTCTTGATGACTTCCGCGAGCGGCACCGACACTTCCTCGTTTGACGGGCGGCGTGCCCGGCCGTCGCGGTTCTCGTTGCCGGCCATCAGCGCCAGCACGTGAGCGTAGGACAGCACGCCAGGCAGGAAGTCGGCATGCGTGTAGGTGGCGAGCAGATCGTCCTTGCGCTTGGTGCGGCGAATCAGCGTGCGCACCAGATGGCGCAGCAGCGGCGAGACGCGCTCCAGTTCCTGCTCGACGAGGTCGGTTTCGACGACCGTCAGGCGGCAGAAGGTCAGGGCCTTGGCGGTCGAGCCGCGCGGCTCGGACGGCAGCAACGCCGACTCGCCGAAGATTTCACCTTTGCCGAGGGTGGCGAGCACCACCCGTTTTTCGTCGCACTGCGTGGAGATTTCGACTTTGCCGTCTGCGATCACGTAGATGGCTGAGGTTCCGACGTACCCTTCCGAGTAGATGATTTCGCCCGGAGCGGCGGTCCGCGATCTTGACGAGTGTGGCTGATTCAATGTATTCCCCCGCGGAGTGTGTGGCCCTGCTCAAGCGGTCTTCTATGGACTCGCTTACCTTCGGCAAACTTTGCTGCCTCATACCAGTGGATAACGACGCTTTTACCGATCTCTTTAGCGCGGCGTGCTGGTTTATCTGCTCTTCCTGCCCTGTGGGCGGGGCTTGACGACACAACATCGCTGGTAGCGATGTGCAGCAGGCGCTTCAAATCGAAAGCGCAAACGTTTGGGCGGCCCGCTGCGCCTGGCGGGTTCGCCGAAGCGGCGGGTCAGGCAGGCAAGTGCTGGGGATCGGGAGCGGCTGGCGTAGCTAAAGGAAATGATTTCCCGTAGTGGGAATCATGTAGTCAGTATCCCTTAGCAAAACGCGGCGGCGGCAGATGGCTCGGGCGGAAGCTTCGGGGGAGGGGTTGAGCGGCGTGCGCAAGCCGCCGTCGGCCGGGCGCGCCCGACCTGTGCGTGGTGTGTGTCGCCGCGACGCTGCGCTACGTGAAAACCCTGGCGGGCTCGCCGCAGTCGCGCGATGGCGTGCGTTTCAGTCCGCGATGCGCTTGTCCGCCAAGGCGAGCTGGCAGTCGCTCAGCACTTGCAGAACGAGCCGCGCCTGGAAATCGAGGTCGTCTGTATCGAGTATCTCTTCGACCGCGTCGCGCGCCCACTCCGCTTCGACAAAGCGCGCGTGCCGCCCGGCGATCTCCAGCGCCAGCGCGGAGAGCTTGGCGACGCTTAGCCAGTCAGCTTCCCGTAAGTGACGGTCAAGCCACTTGTGGGCTGCCTGCACGTGGAACGAAGGTTCCGGCCAGGTCTCGTTGAGGTAATAGGCCCCGAGGCTCCCGCAGGTGAGCCAGCAAAGCAGTTCCACGCGATCGCGTGGGCTCAGATGGAGGCGTACATCACTCATGGCAACGCTCGCTACGATGAGTTGCGTTCGGTTCCCGACGGTGCGAGAACCGTCCTTTCATGCATCTCAACGATAGCACGCAGTGGCCCGAATCAGGAACACCTTGTGCTTGGACAGTGCGCGAGGGCGCTCAGAAGTTGTATTGCAGATAGATTTCACCGAAGTTGACGCCGGGGTTGGGGTCCTTGAGGCCGCCATTCGAGACATGCTGGAAGCGCAAACCGGCCTGGTATTGCTGGTGGCCGCCGAATTGCGCGCCCACGCCGACCATGTCGGCAAACTGGAATGACGACGACAGGGTGCGGTCTGCCGTTTCCCGCACATGGGACAGCATGCGCACGCCGGCGCCGGCTTCGATGTATGGGCGCAACCATCCCGAACTCTTGATGAAGCGCAGTACCGGCGTCAGGCCGAATTCCCAGATGTCCGGATGCGCCGCATTGGCTTCCTGAATGTCCCAATAGGCGATGTGCGCTTCTCCGACAACGGAAAAGTGATAACCGCCGATTTCCCACCAGCTCAGGCCAGGGTCCCAGACGAGGCCGAGATCCGCTTTTTTCACGTCATGATCGGCGATGCCGCCGCCCAATTGCACGCCGAACTGGTCGGCATGGGCACACGCTGAACCGATCGTTAGCGCGCAAAACACCAGAGAGTGAAGTATTTTTCCTTGCAGCGTTTTTTTATTCGATCGCATGGGAATTTTTTTGACGACGAAAGCGAGGCTTTGGCAGTCTAGCCGAGGCGCGGGAATCGTGCACTCTGGATGGCTTCGGGGCCTCCGGCGGCGTTGCACAATGTATCGAAGAGGGGAGTGGCTCAAGCTCCCCGGGTGGGTATGAGGCTGAGGGAGGACGCTCCCCCTCAGCTTGCCGACGCTGCCCGCGCGGGACCCAGCTTGATCGCCGGAACGAGCATCAGCGAGACCACCGTCAGCACCGAGATCACCAGGATCGACACGAAGGTCAGATGCAGCGACTGATGCAGCGCGAGCTTCACGGCCATGGTGCTCGCGGCATGTTGCTGGGTCGTGTCGAGAATCTGCTTGAGCTGATCCGCCGTCACGGCGCCGAGTCCGGACGAATGCGCGAGTCCGTAATTGAGCACCGCGCCGAACATCGCCGCGCCGAGCGTGCTGCCGAGGTTGCGGGAGAACAGATTCGATGCGGTGGCGCTGCCGCGCTCGGACGGCTGGACGATTTCCTGAATCAGGATCAGCGCACTGATGCTCGAAATCCCCATGCCGAAACCCATCACGAGCGAGCCGATGCCCGCGAACAGCGGGCTGCTCTGCGGGCCGAGCGTGGCGAAGAACAGCGCGCCCAGCGGCAGAAACACGCTGCCGCCGACCAGCGTGCGCCGCAAGCCGAGCCGGTGGAACGAGCGCGCGGCGAGCGTCGCGCCACTGGGCCAGCCCACCATCATCATCGTCAAGGCGAGGCCGGCCACCACCGGCGAGCGGCCCAGCACGCCCTGCACATACATCGGCAAAAAGCTCGTCAGTCCCATCAACGCCATGCCCGACAGCACGGTGGCGACATTGCACGAGGCAATGGGGCGATGCCCCCACAGCGCGAACGAGATCATCGGATCGGCGGCGCGGCGCTCCTGCACGACGAACAGCAGGCCGCAGACGACAAACAGCGCAAACTCGACGGCGACCAGCGCGTTGCTGGAACTGCCTACGTCGGTGAGGCCCATCATCAGCGCGCCGATCGACACGGTGAAGAGCGCGGCGCCGGCGATATCGATCGACGGCCGCTCGTGCTTTTCATGCTCGTGCAGAAACGCGATGAAGCCGGCCGCCGAGGCGAGGCCGATCGGAATGTTGATCCAGAAGATCCACGCCCACGACAGGTCGCGAATCAGCAAGCCGCCCGCCATCGGTCCGACCACCGCGGCAATCGCCCAGACGCTCGCGAGGTAACCCTGGATCTTGCCGCGTTCGCGCGCCGGATAGAGATCGCCGACGATGGTCAGGGTGACCGGCTGGATCGCCCCGGCGCCGACGCCCTGGATCAGGCGAAACACGATCATCGCCGGCATCGACCAGGCAAACCCGGCGAGCACCGAGCCGACCAGAAAAATGCCGATGCCGATCAGCACCACGGGTTTGCGGCCGTACAGGTCGGCGAGCTTGCCGAATACCACGGTCATCGCCGTCTGCGCGAGCAGAAACGACGAGAAAACCCAGCTGTATAGATGCAGGCCGCCGAGCTGCGTGACGATCTGCGGCATGGCCGTGGAGACGATGGTGGCCTCGATGGCGACCATCGCCATGGACGCCATGATGGCGGCGATGACGAGGGGGCGAACTGTCTTTGGATGGTGTGACATTGCTGTCGCTTTAGAAAGAGAGAGGCCGCGCGGCTTCTCGGAGCCGCTCGAACGTGGGGCAGGGATGAAGCCGCCGGCGCGGCCGGTTCGATGCCGGCCCGGTTTTTATCTCGCGCCGGACGTTGACGCTATGCAGCAAGTGCTTAAACGCGAATCCGGATGTTACCGCGTCATCGGCAATATTGCTGGCACGCTGCAAGCGAATCGGCGCCGGAGACGGTGCAATAACATGGTGCGACGCACCAGAAAATTGCACCAAGTCAATTCATGCCGCGCTGCAACGGCGCTTGCCACAACCCGCGCTGGGCGGCTGCGGCGATCCTGTTGGGCAGCACATGCGGGCTGAAACGGCTCGCGTAAAAACTCGGTGTTGCGAGGCGCCCAGCCTTATCCGGCCGGGTTCCGCCGCAATGCCGGGTGGATCGCCGGCGCTTCCCCACGCCGCCTCTGCGCTGTCTTTCGTCGTCACGTGGCATGGCTATTGCATTGCAATGCGCCGAGGCCAACGGCGGCCTCAACGTATCGAATCTTGAGGGGTTGCTCGTCGCAGCGACCCGCAGGGACAACGGCGTCCCGAGCACCTGGTGGCCATCCGAGCAATCGGAACGCGCCAGGTGCTCGGGACGCTTTTTTTTGCGCTTCATTTTCTGCCGTGCAGGGCGAATCACGTTGACGATGAAACAGCAGAGCCAAACGACTCCCGATGCCGTCTCCGGACAGATCATCGGCGAGCTTATCAACCTGTCGGGGCGGCAGCGGATGCTGTCGCAGCGCATCGTCCTGCACGCGCTGCTTGCCGCGCAGGGCGATAGCGCCGCGCTCACCGTGCTGCGCGAGTGTCTCGCCAGCTTCGAACAGGCGCACGCGGATCTGGTGGGCGGTAACGGGCATTTGCCCGGCGTGTTTTCCGCGGCGCTGCGCGAGGTCTATTTCGGCAGCCGCAAGGCCGACGAGCGCATCCAGCAATTCATCGCCCTCGCGGCCCGCGCGGTGCCCAGCATCGAGGCGAGCAGCGGCGAGCCGCCTGCCGAGGTCGAGGCGCTGGTCGCCCAGGCCACGCCGCTGCTCGAACTGCTGCAGGAAATCACGCTCGCGTATCAGCACGAGATGCGCGGCATCGAGGCCGCCGGGCGCAAGCGGCAGGTCGAGATCGCCGAGCAGCTCGGCAGCATTTCCATGCAGGCCAATATCGTCGCGCTCAACGCCCGCATCTCGGCGGCGCGCGCCGGGCATCACGGCCGCGAGTTCGCGGTGATCACCACCGTGCTCGCCGACATCATCAAGGAGATGGACGCGTTGATTCATCGCGTCGTCGACCCGAGCGGCGCGAGCGATATCGCGCCGCGCCCCGGTCGTCCCATTCAAGGTCGGCAATGGCATGCCGATCCAGCTCTTCAATAGTTTTTACCCTGCGAGAGAAGACCCATGAAGCATCTATTGAATTCGCTGAAAAGCGGCAACTGGCGCGCGTTGCTGGCGTGCTTCCTGTACTTCGATACCGGGTTTACCGTGTGGGTGATGTTCGGCCCGCTGGCCCCGTTCATCCACAAGGACATCGCGATGTCGCCGGCCGAGCTCGGCTTCCTCGTCGCCGTGCCGGTGCTGGGCGCGGCCATTCTGCGGGTGACGCTCGGCAATCTGTACCAGGCCTACGACGGCCGGCGCATTGCCTTGCTCGGCGTGGCGCTCTCGGCGATACCTTCAGTTGTCCTGCTGTTGTCTCCGGTCGCGCCGTCCTATGTGACGCTGCTGGTGCTCGGCGTGTTTCTCGGGGTGGGCGGCGCCAGTTTCGCCGTGGCCTTGCCGATGGCCGGCAGCAACTATCCGCCCAAGGTGCAGGGCCTCGTGCTCGGTCTCGCCGCCGCGGGCAACATCGGTGCGGTGCTTGACGGCTTCATGTTCCCCAGTATCGCGGACCACTTCGGCTGGGCCAAAGCCGCGGGCGCCGCGTTGCCGCTGCTGGCGCTGGCCGCGGTTGCGCTGTTCTTCTGGGCCAACGACCTCGGGCCGAAATCGGGCAGTGCGCCGCGCGCCTTGCGCAGTTTCTGCATCACGCTCGCCGGCTTGATCGGCCTCGTGCTGGCCGTGCATGCGGGCGTCTTCGGCGGTGGCAAGACCGGTGTGCTGCTGTTGCCGGTGCTCGGCGCGCTGCTCGCCATCGCCGTGCTGCCGAAACACTATCGCAGCGTGCTGGCGGAAAGCGATACATGGGTCGTGATGCTGGTCTACAGCATCACGTTTGGCGGCTTCGTCGGCATGTCCTCGTATGTGACGACGCTGCTGGTTTCGCTGTATCAGTTGCCGAAGCTCGAAGCGGGCCTCTTCATGTCGCTGCTCGCCTTTATCGGCGCGCTGGTGCGGCCGGTCGGCGGTCTGATCGCCGACCGCATCTCCGGGGTGCGGGCGCTGGTGTTGCTGCTTGCCGGGATCTCGCTGTGCGACTTCGCGTTTGCCGCATGGATGCCGCCGTTGCCGGCCGGCATTGCGCTGCTGGTGGCGACCTACCTGTGCTTCGGACTCGGCAACGGCGCAACCTTCCAGCTCGTGCCGCAACGCTGGAAAGGCAAGACCGGCCTGATGTCGGGCATCATCGGCGCGGCCGGCGGCATCGGCGGATTCTATTTGCCTGTGATCATGGGCATGGCCAAGGAAAGCACCGGCAGCTATCAGATGGGCTTCGCAACGTTCGGTGTGCTGTCGGCGCTTGCCTTTGCACTGGTGGTGCTGCATCGCGCCCGCTGGCTCAAGTGGGCGCTGCATGCCGAGCCGCTGGTGGTGGCGCATCCGATCCAGGCTGCAGGCGTGACAGTTGATAGCGGAGTGTGATCTGGAGGGGCGGTGTGCTGCCGCTAGCGCGAACTTGTGCGCCGGCTTCTTTGCCGCGCACTACGTAAGAGGCCGTGGCTACACCCGATGACGTCGGTGCGGGGTCCGCAGGATTAGCGGAAAACGGCGCGGCTTGCACTAGGCGTGTTGCACGGATGCTGTGCTGCGCCGCACCACCGTTGTGCTCTGCCGCATCAAAATGCATCGCTGCGTGACGCGCCGCAAACGCGCGTCAATCCTGCGAAGCCCGCGGTATGGGCCACTGCGGAAGAAATCACGCATGGCACAGCCTTTGCGTATTAACGCCAGCCGGATCAACGACGATCCGGCCAGCATTGCAGCAAAAGTCACTCCTTAGATCACGGGCTTTTGGACAACGGCGTCCCCCGAATTCAGTCTCGACACGACTGGATCCGCGGGACGCCTTTTTATTTGCCGGACGAAAATCATGTCGCGAATCGAGCTGGAAATGGATGAAACCCCTGTGATGAACGTTGTCGTGATCGGTCACGGGATGGTGGGGCACAAGCTGCTCGAATGTCTGGTGGACGAAGCGGGGTCCGCGCTGCATGTCACCGTACTGTGCGAAGAGCCGCGTCCGGCTTACGACCGCGTCCACCTCTCCGAATTCTTTTCCGGCAAGTCCGCCGAAGACCTGTCGCTCGTCAAGCCAGGCTTCTTCGAGCGCGAGAACCTGCTGCTCAAGCTTGACGCGAAGGCCGTGGCGATCGACCGTGCCGCGCGCACCGTGAGCATCTCGACCGGCGAAACGCTTTCGTACGACAAGCTGGTGCTCGCCACCGGCTCGACGCCGTTCGTGCCGCCGATCGCAGGCAACGATCGTCAGGACTGCTTTGTCTATCGCACCATCGAGGATCTCGAAGCCATGCTGGCCTGCGGCGCGCAGGCCAAAACCGGGGTGGTGGTAGGCGGCGGCCTGCTGGGGCTCGAATGCGCGAAGGCGCTGCGCGACATGGGGCTTGAGGCACATGTGGTCGAGTTCGCACCGCGCCTGATGGCGGTGCAGATCGACGAAGGCGGCGGGCGGGTACTGCGCAGCAAGATCGAGGAACTGGGCGTGCAGGTCCACACCGGCAAGCAGACGCTGGCGATCGTCGACGGCGAGACCGGTACGCACCGCATGCAGTTCGCCGACGGCACGCATCTCGACACCGACATGATCGTGTTTTCCGCCGGCATCCGGCCGCGCGACGAGATGGCGCGCGCCTGCGGACTGGAACTGGGGCCGCGCGGCGGCATTGCGATCGACGCGGCTTGCCGCACCAGCGACCCCGACATCTATGCAATCGGCGAGTGCGCGGCGTGGAACGGCATGGTGTATGGCCTGGTCGCGCCCGGCTACGAGATGGCGCGCATCGCAGCGAAACAGTTGCTCGGTGCGGACGCCGACTTCGCCGGTGCGGATATGAGCACCAAGCTCAAGCTGATGGGTGTCGACGTGGCAAGCATCGGCGATGCGCATGGCAAGACGCCGGGCAGCCGCTCGTATCAGTTCAGCGACGAGCGCAAGCAGGTCTACAAGAAGCTGGTGGTGTCCGAATGCGGCAAGCAACTGCTCGGCGCGGTGATGGTGGGCGACGCCGCCGAATACGGCACGCTGCTGCAGATGATGCTGAACCGCATCGAGTTGCCCGAGGCGCCGGAATTCCTGATCCTGCCGTCGAGCGACGGCAAGGCCAAGCCGGGGCTCGGCGTCGACGCGCTGCCCGACGGCGCGCAGATCTGCTCCTGCAATAACGTTTCCAAAGGGCAGATCTGCGCGGCGGTCGGCGCCGGGGCGACCAGCATCGGCGCGTTGAAGAGCGCGACCTGCGCGGGCACCTCATGCGGCGGCTGCGTGCCGCTCGTCACCCAGGTGATGAAGGCGGAAATGAAAAAGCAGGGCCTCGCAGTGAACAACCATGTCTGCGAGCATTTCCCGTACTCGCGCCAGGAACTGCATCACATCGTGCGCGTCGAGCGCATCAAGACCTTCGACGCGCTGCTCGAAAAGCACGGCCACGGCCTTGGCTGCGATATCTGCAAGCCTGCTGTCGCCAGCATCCTCGCCTCCTACTGGAACGAATTCGTGCTGAAGAAGGAGCACGCGAGCCTGCAGGATTCGAACGACTACTACCTCGCCAACATCCAGCGCGACGGCACCTATTCGGTGGTGCCGCGCATGCCGGGCGGCGAGGTCACGCCGGAAGGCCTGATCGCCGTGGGCCAGGTGGCGAAGAAATATGGCCTGTATACGAAGATCACCGGTGGCCAGCGCGTCGACCTGTTCGGCGCGCGTGTCGATCAGTTGCCGCCGATCTGGGAAGAACTGATCGCGGCCGGTTTCGAATCGGGCCATGCCTACGGCAAGTCCTTGCGCACCGTGAAGTCGTGCGTGGGTTCGACGTGGTGCCGCTATGGCGTCGGCGATTCGGTCGGGCTCGCCGTCGCTCTCGAGAATCGCTACAAGGGCCTGCGCTCGCCGCACAAGATCAAGTTCGGCGTATCGGGCTGCACCCGCGAGTGTGCCGAAGCGCAAGGCAAGGACGTCGGCGTCATCGCCACGGAGAAGGGCTGGAATCTCTACGTGTGCGGCAACGGCGGCATGAAGCCGCGCCATGCCGAACTGCTGGCGGCGGATCTCGACCGCGAGACGCTGGTGCGCTACATCGACCGGTTCCTGATGTTCTACGTGCGCACCGCCGACCGGCTGCAGCGCACCAGCGTGTGGCGCGACAACCTCGAAGGCGGTCTGGAGTACCTGGTCGACGTGGTCGTGCACGACAAGCTGGGACTGGCCGCCGAGCTGGAAGCCGAAATGCGCAATGTGATCGACACGTACGAGTGCGAGTGGAAGAGGGCCGTGACCGACCCCGAGACGCGCAAGCGCTTCCGCCATTTCGTCAACAGCGATCAGCCCGATGCAAACGTGACCTTCGTCGAGGAACGCGGCCAGATTCGTCCCGCGACGCCCGAGGAGCGCGCTTCGGCCAAACCGTTCCCGGTACCCGTGGTTGCAGAGACCATTTAAGGAGATCGATATGCAAAGTGAGCAAGCCATCATCGAACGCGAGTCATCCAGCGTGAACGAACAACCCGATCTGCATCAATGGGTGCCGGTCTGTGCGCTCGACGACATCGTGCCGAATACCGGCGTCTGCGCTCTCGTCGAGGGCAAGCAGGTGGCCGTGTTCAAGGTGGGGCGCGGCGAGGGTGGCGTGTACGCCATCGATAACTACGATCCCAACTCGCAGGCCGCCGTGCTTTCGCGCGGGCTGATCGGCAGTCTTGGCGAGCGCATCGTGGTGGCCTCGCCGATCTACAAGCAGCATTTCGATCTGCGCACCGGCGAGTGCCTCGAAGCGCCCGAGCATTCGGTCAGCGCGTTCGCCGCGCAGGTCAAGGACGGCCAGGTATGGGTCGCGGTATGAGCGTGCCCGAGAGCGCCCGGCAACGCTTGAGAAGACATCGCAAGGCATGAGAAGGTCGATCACATGATGAGCAGCGCCAGCGTCAAGACGGTGTGCCCCTACTGCGGCGTCGGCTGCGGCATGGTGCTGCAAGTGGAGGGCGGCCAGGTCGTCAAGATTGCCGGCGACCGCGAACACCCGACAAACTTCGGCCGCCTGTGCACCAAGGGCTCCTCGGCTCATGTCGCTCTGCGCAAGTCGGGCCGGCTCGAATCGGCCTTCGAGCGGCGCGACCGCCATAGCGACCCGGTGCCCGTGCCGGTCGATCAGGCGATCGCCGACACCGGCCGCCGTCTGCGCGCGCTGCTCGACACGCATGGTCCCAATGCGCTGGCCTTCTATGTGTCGGGGCAGATGTCGATCGAGGCGCAGTACCTCGCCAACAAGCTCGCCAAGGGCTTCGTCGGCACCAACCAGATCGAATCGAATTCGCGGCTGTGCATGGCGAGTGCCGGCAGCGGCTATAAGCTGTCGCTGGGCGCCGATGGTCCGCCGGGCTCGTATCAGGACTTCGACAAGGCCGATCTGTTCTTTGTGATCGGCGCCAATATGGCCGACTGCCATCCGATCCTGTATCTGCGCATGATGGACCGGGTCAAAGCCGGCGCGAAGCTGATCGTGGTCGATCCGCGCCGCACCACGACCGCGGACAAGGCGAGTCTGTACATGCAGATCAAGCCGGGCACCGACCTCGCGCTGCTCAACGGCCTGCTGCATCTGTTGCACCGTAACGGCCACACGGACCCCGCCTTCATCGCGGCCGCCACCGAGGGCTGGGACGAGATGCCGGCCTTCCTCGAAGACTATGCGCCGCACAAGGTAGCCGCGCTCACGGGCATTGCCGAGGCGGATATCCGCATGGCCGCGCAATGGATCGGCGAGGCGCCGGAATGGATGAGTTGCTGGACCATGGGCCTGAACCAGAGCACGCACGGCACGTGGAATACCAACGCAATCTGCAACCTGCACCTGGCGACAGGCAAGATCTGCCGCCCCGGCAGCGGACCGTTTTCGCTGACCGGCCAGCCGAACGCGATGGGCGGCCGCGAGATGGGCTACATGGGGCCGGGTTTGCCGGGCCAGCGCTCGGTGCTGGTGGAGGAAGACCGCGCCTTCGTCGAAGACTTGTGGCGCATCGCGCCTGGCACCTTGCAAGCGGAAGTAGGCAACGGGACCATCGATATGTTCTCGCGCATGGCGGCGGGCGACATCAAGGCCTGCTGGATCATCTGCACCAATCCGGTGGCGAGCGTCGCCAACCGGCAGAACGTGATCGCCGCGCTGCAGGCCGCGGAACTGGTGATCGCCCAGGACGCGTTTCTCGACACCGAGACCAATCGCTACGCCGACGTGCTCCTGCCCGGTGCGCTGTGGGCCGAGGCGGAAGGCGTGATGATCAACTCGGAGCGCAACCTGACGCTCATGCAAAAGGCCATCGAGCCGCCCGGCGACGCTTTGCCGGACTGGCAGATCATCGCGCGGGTGGCGTGCGCCATGGGCTTTGCCGAGGCGTTCAGCTATGCCTCGGCAGACGAAGTCTTCGCGGAGATCACGCGCGCGTCGAACTCGAAGACGGGCTACGACCTGCGCGGCGCCAGTCACGCGCGCTTGCGCGAGACGCCGTTGCAATGGCCTTGTGCGCCCGATGCGCCGCACGAGCGCAATCCGCTGCGCTATGTGAACGACGGCGTCAGTCAGACGCTCAAGGAACTGCCCGATGGAAGCCGGCCGGCGCTGGCGTTTCCGACCGCAAGCGGCAAGGCCGTGTTTTTCGCGCGGCCCCATGTCGAGCCGGCGGAAATGCCGGTGCCGGAATTTCCGATCGTGCTCAATACCGGCCGCTTGCAGCATCAATGGCACACCATGACGAAAACCGGCAAGGTGGCGATGCTGAACAAGCTCAACCCCAAGCCGTTCGTGGAGATTCACCCGGAGGATGCGGCCGCGCTCGGCATCGAGGCCAGGGACCGCGTCGAAGTGCGCTCGCGGCGCGGCCGTGCGGTTCTGCCCGCGGTCGTGACCGATCGCGTGCGCGCCGGTTCATGTTTTGCGCCGATGCACTGGAACGATGTGTTCGGCGAGGATCTCTGCATCAATGCCGTGACCAACGATGCGGTGGATCCGATCTCGCAACAACCGGAACTGAAGTTCTGCGCCGTGGCGTTGAGCCGGGTCGAGTCCGAATCCGAGACCGCACCGGACGACGCCGAGGCCATGACGTCCGGTTCCGACAACACGGCGCCACTGCTTGCGGCCGGCGCCGGCCCGCTCAAGGAAAGGGACATGTCTCGCATCGATGCCCTCGTCACGCTGCTCGGCGTACCCGAGATGCCCGCACCGTCGCTCGACGACGCCCAGCGGGCCTACGTGTCCGGCTTCATCAACGGCCTGCGTTCGAGCGCCGCCGCGCAACTGGACGGCGTGCCGGTACTGCCCGCCGGCGCGCCACTGCCGCCCGCCACCAGGCTCTGGTTCAATGGCGTGCTGGCCGGGCTCTATAGCCGGGCCGATGGGGCGAGCGTCGCACCGGGCGTCGACGCGGCAGGACCGCGCGAGGCGGCCGGCACTGCGGGCGCGGTACGGATTGCGCGCGCCCGGCCGAAAGTGCTGCTGCTGTGGGCGTCGCAGACCGGCAACATCGAGTCGCTGACCGAGGACTATGCGACGCAACTGATGGAGTCCGGCTTCGAGATTCGCACCTGCTGCATGGCGGATTACGACGTGACGGCGCTGGCGAAGGCTCAGTATGTGTTACTGATGTCGAGCACTTTCGGCGACGGCGACGCGCCCGACAACGGCGAGCGTTTCTGGAGTGCGCTGAAGGCCGACGGTGCGCCGCGCCTCGACGGCGTGCGCTACGCGGTGCTGGCGTTCGGCGACCGCAACTACGACCAGTTCTGCGGGCATGGCAGCAATCTGGACCGACGCATGGCCGAGCAGGGCGCGTTGCGCCTGCTGCCGCGAGTCGATTGCGATACCGAGTTTCAAGCCACCGCCGATGCCTGGCTCGAGCGCGTCGTCGCCCGTATCAAGGAAGAAGATGCGGCACTCCATGAGGTTGCGCCGGACGGCATGATCCCCGCGGTCCTGCCGGGCGTCGTGCCCAGCAAGGCGCATCCTGCTGCGTCGCGGCTCGTGAAGAACCTGCGGCTCAACAAGCAGGGTGCTGCGAAGGACACGCGTTATTTCTCGCTCTCGACCGCGGACTCCGGGCTCGAGTACGAGGTAGGCGATGCGCTCGGCGTGTGGCCGAGCAACTGCCCGGAACTGGTCGACGAGCTGATCGGCTTGAGCGGACTCGCGGCAGATACGGCGGTGAGCGTCAGCGGCATCGGCGAGATGCGGCTTGCCGATGCCTTGGCGAGGCACTTCGAAATTGCCCGCCCGAGTGCCGAAGCGCTTGCCTTCATCGCCTCACGCAGCCGTGACGGCGCCCTCGGGGCGTTGCTGGCCGACGAGCGCAAGGCAGATCTGAAGCAGTGGTTGTGGGGACAGCAGTTGGCGGACGTGCTGCACGAGTTCCCCGTGACGCTTACCGCGCCGGAGTTGCTCGGCATGCTCAAGCGCCTGCAGCCGCGTCTGTATTCGATTGCCTCCAGCCCCAAGGCGCATCCGGGCGAAGTGCATCTGACGGTGTCGGCGGTGCGCTACAACAACGGCCGGCGTCATCGCAAGGGCGTTTCCTCGACCTTCCTCGCGGATCGCGCCGGGGAGGCGAGCGTGCCGGTGTACGTGCAAAAGTCTGCGCATTTCCGGCCGCCGCGCAACGGCGACACGCCGATGATCATGGTCGGGCCGGGCACGGGCGTCGCGCCGTTTCGCGGCTTTCTGCATGAACGGCTTTCACGCGGCGACGCGGGACGCAACTGGCTGTTCTTCGGCGAGCAGCATGCGGCGACGGACTTCTACTACGGCGACGAACTGGAGACGATGCGCGCCAAGGGCTTGCTGACCCGGCTCGATCTGGCCTTCTCGCGCGATCAGGCCGAGAAGATCTACGTGCAGGACCGCATGCTTGAACACGGCGCGCAATTGTGGGCGTGGCTCGACGCAGGAGCGCACTTCTATGTATGCGGTGACGCCAGCAGGATGGCGAAAGACGTCGATGCGGCCTTGAAAGCGGTGGTGGCTAGCCACGGAGGCATGAGCGACGAGAAGGCGCAGGAATACGTGAGCGGGTTGGCGCGCGACAAGCGTTATGTGCGGGATGTTTATTGAGGTATGGGGTTTGCTGCGTGCGGCACGCCGTGAAGGGTGCTTCTTCAGACTAGCGGCTGAAGCCTTGCGCAACGAGACGCTGCAACTCGGCCTGCACGCTTGCAATCACGCTGTCCCAATCGCCCGCCGCCGGCTGGCGAAAAATCTTCATCGTCGGATACCACGGACTGTCATCGCGTTCGGTCATCCAGCGCCAGCATGTGTCGAAGCGGTTGAGCAACCACACCGGCTTGCCGAGTGCGCCGGCCAGGTGGACGACCGAGGTATCGACCGAGATGACCAGGTCCAGGTGGTCGATCAAGGCGGCGGTGTCCTCGAAGTCGTTTAATTCAGCGGTGAAGTCGGTCAGACGCGGGCCATCCCAGCCGGCCTCTTCAAGCTCACGCAACTGGGACGCCGCGGGTTCGCCTTTCTGCAAACTGAAAAATTCAGCCTCTGCGGTACTGAGGGATGCAAACTTTTGCAGATGAATCGACCTGCGTATGTCGACGGGACGCTGTACCGCGCGTGACATGTGCGGTGCGCCGGCCCACACCAGGCCGACTCGCGGTAAATGCCACGCGCCGAGCCTTTGCCGCCAGAACAAGGATTTGTCCTCGGACGGCGCCAGGTAGCGCCGCCCGCCCGGCACGGTTTCGAGGGTCGTGGCGAACGCCAGCGGCAGGCTCATGAACGGGCAATGAAAGTCGAACTCCGGCAGCGCTTCGTCCGCTGCAATCACCTGCGACACGCCGCTCATGGTGCGGATCAACGGAACCAGCGGTGCCTGCACCTGGACGATCAGCGTGTCGCCGAGCTTAGCCACCATGGGCAGATAGCGGCAAAACTGCAAGCTGTCGCCAAGCCCCTGTTCCGCGTGCAGCAGAATCCGTCGGCCTTGCAGCGACTCTTTGCCGGTCCACAGCGGCGGGCTGCAATGCAGTTGCGACGACTTGAGCTGCTCGGTCTGCCAGCGCCATTCGTATTCGCGCCATCCGTCGTGGTAGTGGCCGAGCGTGAGATGACACAGCGCATGATTGAAGTGCGCGGCGGCGTGCCGGGGCGAGTGGGTCATGGCTGCCTCGTAGTGACCGAGCGCCTGGGCATGGCGTCCCAGCGCTTCCAGCGCCATGCCGCGGTTGCAGTGGGCGTCGGCGTGGCCGGGGTTCAGTCGTGTTGCGGCTTCGAAGTCTGCAAGGGCGTCGTGATGCTTGCCCCAGACGTGCAGCAGCAACCCGCGATTGTTGTAGATATCGGCCCGGTTTGGTTCAAGCGATAGGGCGGTGTTGTAGGCTGCGAGCGACGCCTCGTAATGTCCGCTCGCTCGCAAGGCGTCGGCGTGCCCCCAGTGGGAGGTTGCATGGCCGGGCATCAACCGGATTGCTTCGGCATGGCGGGCCGCCGCCTCTTCATACCGGCCGAGCGCAAACAGCGACAGCCCAAGGTTGAAATGGGCGAGACCGTAATCGCTCTGGAGGGCGGTGGCTTGCTCGAAGCAGGCGATCGCACGCAGGTCATTGCCTTGTTCCTTTAAGGCGAGTCCCCGGTTGTTGTGAAACGAGGCTTTGGCGGGATTCAGTGCGATTGCCTTGTCGTAGCTTTCCAGCGCGCGCTCGTGCCGGCCAAGCGCATGGTAAGCGTTGCCGCGGTTGTTCCAGGCATCCGCGTGCTCCGGATTGAGCCTGAGCGCTGCCTCGTAACTCTCAGTCGCTGCTTCATACAGTTTCGCCTTTTGCTGCGCTTCGCCGCGCAGGAAATAGGCGTCGGCGAGATTGCCGTTTTCGGCCAGGGCGCGGTTGATCCAGTCGATCGATTCGTGCGGCTGGTTGGCGTGCAAGGCGATAAACGCCAGTAACAGCAGCACCTCGCTAGAGTGCGGTGCAAGGTGGAGCGCCTGCAGGCAGACCTCGCGTGCCTGCGCGGTTTGTCCGGCTTGAAACAGCGTTGCGCCTTGCAGTGCCAGTTGGTGCGCTTGCGCGGCGTTTTCAGGCTGAGAGGGAATCATGCGTGGCTGGTTCGGGAATCACGCCTGCAAGTATACGGCTTTAATAAGGGCGCAGACGTGACTCCCGTGGCTTGCGCCGCAACGCATTGGCGGGTGGTTCGCGCCCAGCTTATTTGCCCTTGCTGCCCACCGGGCCGATTGTGCGGAGAGACGTTGCCTTCCGACATTGATCGCCGACGCCGCTTAATTAAACGAAGAAAGAGGTTGAATGTACGTCTGCCATAGATAAAACTGAAGAATGCAATACGCTCTGGAGGTAACGTCATGGCGTCCTGCAGCGTCCTGGTAGAGAAGTCTTCGCGGCAACGTGCCGTCAACAGGCGGCGTAAAGGGATTTCGCTTGCGCAAGGCGTCCTGGTCGCCTTTGCGACGAGCGCCGGCACGTCGACAGCCTGGGCGGCTGGCTGTCCGTCGAGTGGGGGTGAGTTCACGAACGGAGGCGCCGCATGCTCTATTCTCCCCGGAACCTCCGTCGCCCGCATCACCGCCACCGGCAGTGGCGCGATCCAGGCAAACGGCGTCGCAATCGCTGTTCCGTATGGCGTCGCCGTGACCGCACAGGGTGGCGGATCGGTGCTCTTCGGCGTCGATCCGAACGCTGGTCCGTCAAGGCTTTCGGAGCTGTACATTGGGTCCGGTGGAATTACCGGACTGCTCGCCAATGGCGCGAGTCAGATTGTCGCCAGCGGGCTGGCGATCAGTCTGCCCGCAAGCGGCATCACCGTGGCGCTTGCAACGGCTGGCGGCCAGATCACGCTGAATGACGGCTCGACGATCAATATGAATTCCGGTGGCGGCAGCCAGGGATTGGTGGCGAGCGGCGCAGGCAGCAGGATCACTACGGACGGGATCACGCTGCAGGGCCAGACGGGCGGCGGTGATCTCGGCGTGCACAGTAGTGCGGGCGCGGTAGTTGATATGGCCAACAGCACTATCAGCATCACGTCGCAGGGAGGTGGCGTGACGGGGGTACTTGCCGATGGCGCCAGTTCGTTCAGCGCGGACGATACGGCAATCAGTGTTTCCGGAGGAGGGAACATCGTTGGCGTCAATGCGGCCGGTGCCAGCAACGTGACGCTGAACGGGGGCTCGGTGACGGTGAACGGATCGTCCGGCTCCAGTGCGCTCGTCGCGCAGGGCGCCGGCACGACACTCAGCGCAACCGGCACCGTGATCACCGCGAACGCCGGGCAGTCAGCGGCAACGACGGTGCAGAACGGCGGCACGCTGGTCATCAATGGCGGCTCGGTGCAGGCGAACGGTAACGGAAGCGTCGCGTTTCTGATCAATGGCGCTGCAGGCGTCGCCAATACGCTCGAGTTGAATGGAACGACAGCCAGTTCCACCGCCGGCTCGTTCAGCGTTCAGGGCGCCGTGGCGAATCTCGCGCTTAGCGGCTCAACCGTCACCGACAACGGCGGGTCGCTGCTCGCGACGCAGGGAGCCGCGACGACGACATTCGACGCAGGGGGCTCCCTGCTGAGCGGCGCCATCACGACCGCTACCGGCGGCACGGCCGCTGTCACGCTGCATGACGGCACCGACTGGACGATGACCGGCAATTCCAGCATGACCAGCCTGGTGAACAGTAACAGCACGATCCGCTTCGCCGCGCCAACTGGCGATCCGACACTGCTCGCGAGTTACAGGACGCTGAGCGCCGCCAACTACGCCGGCGCGGCGGGAACGATCGAACTCAACACCTATCTCGGCAGCGATGGCTCGCCATCGGACCGGTTGATCGTCAATGGCGGCACCGCGTCCGGTACAACGAACCTGGTGATCCGTAACACGACCGGAGAAGGTGCGAATACGACGGGCAACGGAATCCAGGTCGTGCAGGTGGTGAACGGCGGCACGACCGCGACGACTGCGTTCGCTCTGGGCGGCGAGGCGCGCGCCGGCGCATTCGACTATGGACTGTTTCGTGGCGCCGTGAGCGGCGGCAGCCCGAACGACTGGTTCCTGCGTTCCGACTTCGTCGTGCCCTTCGTGCCGCCTGCAATACCTTACCAGCCTGCGCCGCCCGGGTTCGACGTAACCGCGCCACCTGGACCGGCTACACCGGCACCCCCACCGGGCGGTTCGGGGATTCCACCCACCGGGCCTTCGATACCGCCCGGTGAGTCCGGCGGCACCGATTTAGCGGAGGTCGATGTGAATCCGCCCCCCGATCCACTGCCGCCCGGCACCTATCCGATCATCGGCCCGGAACTGGCGACCTACGGCGTCGTTCAGCCGATTGCGAGGCAGATGGGCTTGACGATGCTCGGCACGCTGCACGAGCGCATCGGCGACACGTTTGCCAACGTTGGTGTGGGTCCGGACGGCTGGGCGCAGTCCTCGTGGGGCCGCTTCTTCGGCCAGCAGATCGACAACCGTTATCAGGCTTTTGCCGACCCGCGGGCGAGTGGCCAACTGCTTGGCGTGCAGGCGGGCCTCGATATCTGGCGCGGCAGTCTCATTCCCGGCCAACGCGACGCGGCTGGCGCCTACTTCGCATATTCGAACAGCACGCTGAACGTCGACGGCCTCGTAACCGACCTGGCGAGCGACTCGTATGTTTCGATTCAGACGGGCAAGGTCGATCTCGATGCCTATTCAGGTGGTCTCTACTGGACGCACTACGGCCCGAGCGGGTGGTATGTCGATGGGGTCGTGCAAGGCACACACTATGACGGCAATGCGACGACAGAAACCGCGAGGCTGCCGATCAACGGTTTTGGCTTTATTTCCTCACTTGAAGCCGGCTATCCGGTTCCGTTGCCGCTGGGTCCGCGATTCGTGCTCGAACCGCAAATGCAGGTGATCTGGCAGCACGTCAATTTCAGCGAAGCAAACGATGGATTGGGATCAGTAGATCTGGGTTCCACTTCGGGCACGACCGGACGGCTTGGACTGCGCGGACGCTGGTCGATTGACGGCAAGAACGACCAGGTGTGGGAACCATACGGCCGGGTCAACCTCTGGCACGACTGGGGGGGACGCGCTACCACCGTGTTCGGTGCAGATCCGATACCGCTGCTGGAGCAGGCAACCCGGCTCGAGTTCGCCGGCGGTGTGACGACGCGGATCGACAAGCGGTTTAGCGCGTACCTTCAGGCTGGCTATCAATTCGCGGTCGGCGATACCGCCGGCGGGCGACGGCAAGGGGTGCAGGGGGACGTTGGGCTAAGGTACACGTGGTAGCCTGCCATTCAGGGTCGCGCGCGTCGCAGCCATCGAAGCCTCCGGCGACGGATGACCGGCGGCCGGTCAACTTACGATGGTCTGAAAGGCGGATTCCAGGGCGCGGCGGGCGGCGCCCCCGCTGCTTGCCGCCCCCGCTTCCCGTCACTCAAACTTCGTCCGCGTGAGCCCGGATCCGGATCGCCGCGAAGCTATCGTCGACGCGCAGCTTGCCCGCCTCGAACACCGTGGTGCCAGAATACTTCGGGATCCTCACACTCCACCGTGACGAGCACATTGTGCGCCGGCACCACCGAACCCTCGGCCACCGCGCGAATCCGCACTGGCAGATAGCCGTCGTACTGCGCGACGATATAGCGCCAGCCGGCTTCGTTGAACGGCTCGCCGTGCGCGGCAAAGAACGCTTTGGCTTCGTCGATCATCGCGTTGGTGACCGGTCGGCACAGGTATTCCTTGAGCAGCATCTGCAGTCCGAAGAACAGCGTGCGCTCATAGCGGCCGCCGCGCGATTCGATGTACGAGAACATCGCCGAGGCTTGTGGCGGATATTGCAGGTAGTGCGAGGCCTTGTACGAGTCCGTGTTGAGGATCGGGTTGGCAAGGATCGAGGCGAAACTGCGCGGGGTGGTTTGCATGGCTAGAGCTCCTCTATGCCGTTGAGATGCCGCCGGGTCTATCCCGGCGGGTGGAACGAATCAAAGTTTTCCTAGGAAGTGATAAGCGATATCGAAATGGTCTTCGAACATCACGCTGCGCATCTGCGCGAATACGTTCAAGGGCACCCAGCGCGCCTTGTCGGCGTCGTCGCTGCCTTTGACGCGGGGCAGATCGCCTATCGGGAAATGGAACAGAAAGGCATGCGTGATGGTGCGGCCGCGCGCCGAACGTTGCGGGTGATCGAACACCTGGCGGTCTTTCAGCGAACCGCGCATGACAGGCTCCGGCAGCTTGAGGCCGGTTTCTTCGCGCAACTCGCGGACGCAGGCCGCTTCGAGCCGCTCGTCCTGATTGACGAAGCCGCCGGGCAAAGCCCACAGGCCGCGCCCCGGTTCGCTGCGGCGCCGTACCAGCAGGATATGGCCGGAATGCACGACCAGCGCGTCGACCGTGACGAAGGTAACCGGGTAGGGGGCGGCTGCCCACGCTTTCTTGTAGCCCGCGATGAACTCCGCTTCAGATTTCAATTGCAGGAACTCGGGGCGCGTGCGGAACTGCTCGAGCCAATCGAATACCGGCGCAGGGACGGCCCACGAAACGAAGCTGTTGCTGCGCTCGGCAAAGAACTGGTCGCGAATTTCGGTGGCCGAAATGTCTTCGCTTGCGTCCACCTCGACGAGTTCCCATTGCGGGAACATGCGCAGGTAATACGACGAACTGTCTTTCTCGTGGCCGATCAGGCCGATCTTCTTGCCGGCCGTGTCGCCCAGTTCGGCAGCGACTGCGTCCTGGACCCAGCGCACCCAGTCGTTGTCGTTATACGTGGAGTCCTGTACTGCTGCGATGACGACGCGCTCGCGTTCGTCTTCGGCGAGCACCGAGGTAATCATCTGGCGGCGTTCGTCGAACGAGAATGGGTCTTTGACGGTGCGAGGCCGGTCGGTTGAACCGATCAGAACACAGACCTGGCTCGCGAGACTCAATGCGCGCCGCAGAACTTCGACGTGACCGCGATGCAGGGGTTGAAAACGACCAATGAAAATGAGCGCATCGAAGCGCTTGGACAACGTGCTCATGAGAATCCCTCAAGAGATTGGCGGCGCTGGGTCTTTCCCTTAGCCATGGAGAAATGCTACGTCCGAATCTGGGGCCGCGTCAAATTTTTGATGTATTGGCCGATAAAGCGGTGCATTTCATGCGTGATGCATGGCGGCGCTTCAGTCTGTTCGGCCATCGAAATGCTCTTATGAGCCGAAGAACGGCGTACAGAAATCGGGCGGTCCGACGCAGTCGCCGAGGCCGTTGGGGGAGGCGTGCAGCGATACGCATCCGCATAGCGTTGCGCCGGCAGCGACGCACACGGCCAGCCGCACCAATCGCAAGGTGAAAGTCCGCAGTTTCATGATCCCTAGCAGTTCGATAGAGGGGTGATCGAGTGAACGGGTTGTCTGTCGAGAGGCAGGATAAGGCGCGGGCCCTATCGCAACCGGAGCAGGAAAATGAAGAGATTTTTAAAGCGAATTGGTGGATGGTCCGGTGAATGAATGTCACAACAGTTGTCGTATAACATGGATTGGCCTGCCGTGAAAAATCTGATGGCAGGGGTTATGAAAGCCTATTAAAGCGAGGTTATCGGGTAAACACCTGTGATCTATTCCTTGATCCAGACGCGTTGACAGACATACGATGTCTTCGATGCCAGCACCGACGTCGGTGTGCAGAACGCATAAAACAACAGACGGACTGGAGAGAGACAAGATCATGGGAATCAAGGTCAGAGGGCTGCGCTGGTGGATGATCGCGCTGCTGTCGTTAGGCACGGTCATGAACTACCTCGCGCGCAGCTCGTTGAGCGTCGCCGCGCCGACGGTCATGCAGAGCCTGCACATCTCCACCAGTCAGTACGGCTGGATTACCGGAGCCTTCCTCGTCATGTATCCGCTGGGCGGTCCGCTCACCGGTTATCTGATGGACCGTATCGGTTTGCGTTTCGGCTTTCTGTTGTGCGGCATCGCCTGGTCGTGCATCTGCATGGCGCATGGTCTCGCGACCGGCTGGATCGGACTGTTCGTGCTGCGCGGCATGCTCGGCTTGGTCGAGGCCTCGTTCATTCCGGCCGGCATGCGTCTCGCGGCCTTCTGGTTTCCGTTGCGCGAGCGGGGGATTGCCGCGGGCGTTTTCAATATCGGCACCTCGATCGGCGCCATCGCCGCACCGCCGCTGATCGTATGGTCAATTCTTCAGTACAACTGGCAAACTGCCTTTGTGATTACGGGCGGTATCGGCTTCGTGTGGGCGCTTCTGTGGATCGCGTTCTATCGCCATCCGAGCGAGCATCCTGCGTTAAGCGAGAAGGAGGCCGCGCACATCGTCGATGGCAAGCCGCTTGGTCTTGCCGAAGACGGCTCGAAGCCGAATCTGCGCGAGATTTTTGCCAGCCGCAACTTCTGGGGCATTGCGCTGCCACGCTTCTTTGCCGATCCGGTGTGGGGCACGCTGGTGTTCTGGATGCCGCTCTATCTGCATCAGGCGCGCGGCTTCGATCTGAAGGCCATTGCGCTGACCGCATGGCTGCCGTTTGTCGCAGCCGATATCGGCTGCCTGATGGGCGGTTCGATTTCGTTCTTCCTGAACAAACACTTCAATCTGTCGCTCGTGAACGGCAAGCGGGTCGTCTTTACCTTGGGCGCATTGCTGATGACGGCCATGGCCGGGGTTGGCTATGTGAAGGATCCGGACATGGCGATCTTCCTGCTATGCCTCGGCGGTTTTGCACACCAGACGCTGTCGGTCACCGTAATCTCGATGTCGGCCGACCTGTTTCCGCGCCATGAGGTTGCAACCGTGACCGGCTTTGCGGCGCTTACCGCGGGAATCGGCAACCTCGGCTTTACGCTGGTGATGGGAGCGCTGGTCATGACAATCGGCTATACGCCGTTCTTCGTAGCGTTGGGTTTTGGCGATCTGATCGGCGCTGCGCTGATCTGGTCTCTGGTGCGCCCGGCGCTGGTCGAGCGGCGCCGGCTTGCCCCTGCGTGGCGCTAGCAGCTCAGCCGCTCGAAGGTGCTTAACTGTGCCCGCCCGCCCTCATGCCAACGTGACATTGTCTTTTGGGAAGGAACCGCTTGCCTCAAACGCTATAACGACGTTTTAATGAAGACCGCACCGGTCTGGAATAGGGCTGAATATGCAGCCCGCCGATATGAATAGCTGCAATTCTTGGTTTGCCGGCGCCAGCGCAGAGGATAGCTTTTCAGATCGGTTCATCAAGACAGGCGGCGTTTCGTGACTGCGCCACCAGGTCCGGGTCACGAAGGAAACCTGATGCGTTCCATCCACAATGAAATCGACCTCGAGGCCGACGGACGTCACGTCGGCTATCTGCGTTTGCCGTATTCGGTTCATCGTTCCGCGTACGGCTGGATTCCGATTCCGATCGCATCGATCCGCAATGGCGACGGTCCCGTCGTGCTGCTGATGGGCGGCAATCACGGTGACGAATACGAAGGGCAAGTGCTCGTGTCCAGCCTGATCCGCGAGATCGAGCCGCAGTGGGTGCGCGGGCAACTGATCTTCCTGCCGATGGCGAACTTTCCCGCCGCGGCCGCGGGCCTGAGAACTTCGCCGCTCGACGGTGGCAATCTGAACCGTAGTTTCCCCGGCGATTCACAGGGCTCGCCGACGGCCGCGATCGCCGATTACATCGAGCATACGCTGCTCGCCCGCGCGCAATATCTGGTCGATCTGCATTCGGGCGGCAGTTCGCTCCTGTACGACGGCGCCAATATGCTGGCAATCGAGCCGCGCGACGCCGAGGAGCATGAACGGCTCAAGGCGTTGCTCGCCGCCTTCGGGTTGCCGCGAGCGTTTCTGCATCGGCCGAATCCTGTCCATGCAGCGAGCGCCGCGCGTCGGCAGGGCGCCATCTCGATCCTCACGGAACTCGGCGGCGGCGGTACCGTGCAGGCAGGCCTGCTACGCGATGCGCGGCACGGTTTGCTGAACCTGCTGGGTTTCATCGGACTGCTGAGCGGACCGCTCGTACCGGACGGTCCTCCCGCGCAGACGCGCTTCTTCACGGTGTCCGGTTCGCGCCATTATCTGTACGCCTATGATCGCGGCGTGTACGAGCCGCTCGTCGAGCTCGGTGAACAGGTTGTGGCGGGCCAGCCTGCGGCACGCATTCATTTCCCCGACACGCCACTACGTGAACCGGTCACTACGTTTTTCGCGGCAGCGGGGGAGGTTGTCTGCAAGCGCGTGCCGGCCGCGGTGGAGCGTGGCGACTGCCTGTTCCATCTCGCCGAGCCGGTTTGAAAGCAGTACGTAATAAATCGGTTGTTATTCTGGACAATCAGGCGTTTCATTGACTACGAAAATCGTTTGGTCCCCGTGTGAATAACGATGCGAATTATATATACGGATTCCATGGAATAACGATTCGTTAAATGTTTGGTTCATTCCGCATTGGCAGCCTGTTATCTTGTTTTTCAGTTCGACGGGAACCCGGGTCGGACGGAATAAAGATTCGACAACAGGACCAACAGGGCGAGCGCCATCGTCCTATCTGCCATGACTTACGAAATTATCGACACCACACCGTCGGCTCCCATTGCTCGCCCCTTACTGGATGGGCTGCAGTTCGAGTATGCGACACGCTATCGCGAGTTTCGGCCGGACAGTGCGGCATCGGCAAGTGACGAGCTGGCGCGCTATCCGGCCGAACTGTTCGCGCCGCCCGAGGGTGCGTTCATTGTGGTCTTGCGTGACGGGGAGACGGTCGGCGGCGGCGCGTTCAAGCGCTATGACGCAACGACTGCGGAACTCAAGCGCATCTGGACACATGCCAGCCAGCGTCGTCAGGGGCTCGCCCGCCTCGTCGTGCAGGCGCTCGAAGCGCGAGCGCGGCGCCAGGGATATCGCCGCGTCTATCTGACCACGGGTTTCAGGCAGCCGGAAGCGACCAGACTTTATATCAATACGGGCTATGAACCCCTGTTCGATACTTCGATCGCACCGGAGGTCCATTTTCGTCTTCCGTTCGGCAAGGATTTGCTGGAACCGGGCCGCACGGATTCGTTGAGCGATCTGGTCCAGTCCGAGCCGCTCGGTCAACGGCAGTAATGCGTGCAACGCATTGCTCAAATCGTTCATTTCAACGGGACATAATCATTCATGAAACACAGGCGGAATATTCTGGCGGCAGTGGCAGGAACACTTGTCGTAATGGCGATGGGTTTAGCGGGCACAGCGCAGGCGGCAACCACAACCCCGAGCTCGCTCAATCTGAGTCCGGACCAGCACAACCAGATCCGCACGACGCCTGACCCTGCGGCAATCCAGGCTGTCCCTGCGACGTTTCAGTTCGCCGAAAAGGGTGAACTGGTCATCGGCATGGCAGTGGGGTGGCCGCCGCTCGGTACCTACGCGACCGACGAAAAGACCGTTGTCGGTTTCGACCCGGACCTCGCGCAACTGGTCGCCGACAGTCTGGGGCGCAAGCTGAAAATCGTGGTGCTCGCGTGGGAAGACTGGCCGCTCGCTTTGCAATCGGGCAAGGTCGACGCGGTTTTGTCGAACGTGACGGTGACCGAGGAGCGCAAGGAGAAATTCGACTTCTCGACCTATCGACGTGACGTGCTCGGATTCTATGTGGCCGATTCGAGCCCGATCAAGGCGATCCGCGAACCCAGGGACATCGCCGGGTTGCGTGTCATCACAGATTCGGGAACGAACCAGGAAAAGATCCTGCTCGCCTGGGACAAGGAAAATGTCGCTCACGGGCTGAAGCCGGTTCAGATTCAGTATTACGACGATATCGCCGTGAGAGACGTGGCACTTCGCTCGGGGCGCGCCGATGCGATTCTGAGCGTCAACTCGGCACTCGCCTATGCGGCTGCGCAGAAAGGCGGGATACGCTTAGTCGGTACCATCAGCGGGGGCTGGCCCATTCTGGCCGACGTCGCGATCACAACCCGTAAGGGTAGCGGACTCGCTGCACCCCTTACGCTGCTGCTGAACGACCTCATTCATAGCGGTAAATACACTCAGGTACTCGACCGCTGGAGTCTGGGTTCCGAAGCGATCGATAAGGCTAGGACAAATCCGCCGGGGCTGCCGAAAAGTTAAGTCAAATAGTCAGGTCAACCGGGCTGCGGTAGCGGCGCGGGCGACGGTCTGCAGTCCATCATCAGTACTACTGCAAAATTAATCCTCACGTGACTGACGTCAACCGGTGTGCTGGAGGGGTGTGTTCGTCTATAACCAATGGGACAGTCGATGCGCAGGAAAAAGAGAAAAAATCAGGCCCGTCAGGCTACCACCGGAGTTCGCACGAAGTTGCTATCGGCTGCCGTTCTGGCAATGACATGCAACGGCGCGGCATGGGCGCAGGCGAGCGCTACCGCTACAGTGCAGCAGGACGCCGTGGTCGTAACCGGCACGCGCACCAGTACGAAGGCGAGCCAGAGCCTGACCCCGGTCGACGTGATCAGCGGCGCCCAGTTGCAGGCCACCGGGCAGAGCAACCTTCGGGACGCGCTCGTCAAGCTGTCGCCGTCGATCACGCGGGAGACCTATGCCGGCGATACGGCGCAGCTAACCGACGCGCTGTCGCTGCACGGCCTGACGCCGGACCACGTGCTGGTGCTGGTAAACGGCAAGCGCCGCCATACCACCGCGAATATCGCCCTCGACGGTGGCCTGAACCAGGGTTCGACCGGCGTCGATATCGACATGATCCCGGTTGGGCTCATCGATCACATCGAGATCCTGCGCGACGGTGCATCCGCGCAGTACGGATCGGACGCCATTGCCGGTGTGATCAACATCATCCTGAAGACGAACTCGCACGGCGGAACGCTGCAGACGACGAATGGCCAGACCTATGCGGGCGACGGTTTCAGGAACGGCGAGTCCGCCAACATCGGCCTGAATCTTGGTGATCAGGGATATCTCGACCTGGCGGCGGAATACGACCGCCAGAATCACACGGTACGCACCGGCCCCGACGATTATTTCGGCACCTTCCAGCCGGGGCATGGTTATTACAACCCGATCGAGGGCGATCCGGCCAGCACACGCGAGTCGGTCGGCTTCAATGCGGGGTATTACCTCGGCGACGATGTGGATCTGTACGGTTTCGGCACCTATGCGCATCGCGATGCACAGGCCTATCAGAACTACCGGCCGCCTTCAGTCCTTCCCGAGGTGTATCCAAACGGGTTCGTGCCGACGGAGACGGTCAACGAGAACGACTATTCGATCACCTCGGGCATCAAAGGCCAGAACCTGTTCGGCTGGTCATGGGATCTGAGCACGACCTATGGCGGCGACCATGAAGGGATCGGCATGAACGCTTCGGCCAACACCGGACTGTATGCCGCGCAAGGCTATACGCCGACCAGTTTCCATCTGGCGACGGTCAGCGACACGCAACTGACGAATAACCTCGACTCCTCGCGTGCGTTCCATCTGCCGCTGCTGCCGGCTCCGGTGACCGTCTCGGTTGGGGTCGAACAACGGCGTGAGACCTACAGCGTGGGGGCGGGCGACGAGGCGTCGTATCTCGATGGCGGTTCCCAGGCGCTGCCGGGCCTGGCCCCCGTTAGCGCAAGCGACAACTCGCGCAACGTGCTCGGCACGTATATCGACCTCTCGACACACCTCACGCCGAAATGGACGGTCGACCTGGCGGGGCGCTTCGAGCATTACAGCGATGTCGGCGATACGACGAACGGCAAGATCTCGACACGCTACGATTTCACGCCGCAGATCGCCGTGCGTGGCAGCGTCAGTACCGGATTTCGTGCGCCGTCGCTGGCTGAGGAGTACTACAGCAACGTCAACGAATCGCCGGCCTCGGTCAGCGGCCTTCTGGCGGCCAACTCGGCGGCGGCAAGGCTGATCGGCGCCCAGCCGCTGAAACCGGAAGAGTCGACCAACTACAACCTCGGCCTTGTGCTGACGCCGGTAAAGGACCTGCATCTGACGATCGACGCTTACCAGATCGACATCCGCAACCGGATCGTCGAAGGCGGCACGGCGTCCGGCGAGGCTGCGATCGCAGCGATGGAGGCAGCCGGGTTGTCGGTGCCAGGCTCGATCCCGGCCTCGGCGGTGTCCGCGAGTTACTTCACGAACGGCGCCAGCACGCGCACCCGTGGGCTCGACCTGTCCGCGACCTATCACACCGGCTTCGGTGCTTATGGGCAGGTGGACTGGGATCTCGGCGTGAACCTGAACACCACCTCTGTCACGCATGTGGCGACTGGCGCGAACGGTCAGCCTGAACTCAATACGCAGCAGATCGCCTGGCTGAGTACGGCGACACCGAAGAACAAGATCATCATCGGCGGCGCGTGGCATCTCGACAAGTGGGGGGTGAGCCTGCACGAGACGCGCTTTGGTTCGACGTCGAGCGAGGAAACCTACATCGTCGGCCCCAATGCGTTCTCGACCACGCAGTTCATCCATTTCGAGAATGCAGCGAGGTACGTCACCGACCTCGAGGTCCGTTACGACGTGACGAAGCGATTCCAGATAGCGGTAGGAGCGAACAACCTGTTCGACGTCTACCCGACCAGATTGCCTTACCAGGCGCAACTCGAAGGCGCGCAGTACGACGCATTTGCCTCGACGATCGGCGAGGACGGTGGCTTCTACTACCTGCGTGCGCGCTACACGTTCTGAGCTTCTTGTCATATGCATAGCAAAATTTGCTCGAACGATCCCGGTTCCGGATAACGATAATGGAACCAGCGAATGTCGCGCGGCGAATTTCCCGAAACTTCTCTCCACGCACCTGTGCGGTGTGCTGGCAGGTATCGATATGTCCTATTCCCTTTCGATTCTCGACAAAAGTCCGATTGCCGACGGAACGAGTGCCCACGACGCGCTGCGCTTCACGGTCCGGCTCGCACAGCGCGCGGAAGCGTTGGGTTACAGACGGTACTGGATCGCCGAGCATCACGGCGCGCCAGGGCTCGCCAGTTCCGCACCGGAGATCGTCGTGTCCCATCTGCTCGCGCACACGTCGCGCATTCGCGTCGGCTCCGGTGGCGTGATGCTCCAGCACTACAGCCCTTTCAAGGTTGCGGAATCGTTCCGGGTGCTGGCGTCTCTTGCGCCGGGCCGCGTCGACCTTGGCATCGGCAAGGCGCCGGGCGGGTTGCCGCTGACGACGCGCGCGCTGCAGTGGTTTCACGACAAGGCCAGCAAGCCCGATTTCGCCGGCCAGCTTGCCGAGCTCGACGCGTTCCTGAAGACGGGCGTGGCGATTGATCACCCGCTGGCAGGGGCAGTGGCGTTGCCTACGCCGCCCGAGGCGCCGCAAGGCATCCTGCTGGGCGGTAGTCCTGAGAGCGCCGCGCTCGCCGCGCAATACGGCTGGCAGTTCTGCTATGCCGGTCACTTCAACGGCGATAACGACAGCATCGAGCGTTCGATTGACGCGTATCGCAACGCGACAGGACGCACGCCGCTGCTCGCGCTCTACGCGTTTGCAGCGGAATCGAAGGCCGAAGCGCAACGTCATGTCGGACCACTGCGTATTTTCAAGCTGCGGCTCGCAACGGGGCAGAGCGTCAATCTTCCCAGCCCCGAGGCCGCAGCGGAGTTCGCGCGGCAAACGGGCGTGGCCGATTATCAGCTCGACGAACTACATCCGCATGTGATTACCGGTACGCCGGACGACGTGCACGAGGAACTCGACGCCTTGCACGAACGCTTCGGTATCGAGGAATTCGTAATCGACACGCCGGTTGCGGACTATGCGCTGCGTCTCGCTTCGGTCGAGGCGTTGGCCGGTGCGGAACAGGCCGCGCGCGTCTGATTTTTTCGCCCCTCATTCCTGCTCATTCTCGTTCACCGGATCCAAACATGACTCAGCGAAACCTCACTTTCGGCATCATGCTGCACGGCGCAGGCGGCCACATGAATTCCTGGAAGCATCCCGCCGGTCCAGCCGATGCCAGCGTCAACCTCGATTTCGTCACGGGTATCGCGCAGAAGGCGGAGGCCAACGGCGTGGCGTTCGCATTCGTGGCCGACGGCCTGTATATCAACGAGAAGTCGATTCCCCATTTCCTGAATCGCTTCGAACCAGTCTCGATCCTCTCGGCGCTGGCAACCGCGACCACGAAGATCGGTCTTGCCGGCACGCTGTCGACCTCGTACAGCCATCCGTTTACGGTGGCGCGGCAGTTCGCCTCGCTCGACCTGATCAGCGGCGGGAGGGCGGGATGGAACGTCGTGACCTCGCCACTTGAGGGTTCCGCGAAGAACTACGGCGGCGAGCATCCGGATCACGAACTGCGCTACGAGATTGCAGACGAATATCTGGAGGTGGTGCAGGGGCTGTGGGATAGTTGGGATGACGATGCATTCGTGCGCGACCGCGCAAGCGGACGGTTCTTCGACCGCGAGAAGCTGCATACCCTCAATCACAAGGGCAAGTTCTTCGAGGTTGCCGGGCCAATCAATATTCAGCGCTCGCCGCAGGGGCAGCCGGTGATCTTTCAGGCCGGCGCATCGGACTCCGGAATCGCGCTTGCCGGCAAGTATGCGGATGCGGTGTTCACGCATTCGCCGTCGCTTGAAGAGACGCGGGCGTTCTCGGAGAGCGTGCGGCAAAGCGCGGTCGAGCACGGGCGGGCTGCGACGGACGTGAAGATCTTCCCAGGGATCGGCCCGATCGTCGGCGCGACGCATGCCGAAGCCGAAGCGAAGTATCGGGTGATCCGCGACCTGCTGAGCGTCGACGAGGCGCTCGCGTATCTGGGCCGCTTCTTCGAGCACCACGACTTTACGCAATATCCGCTCGATGAGCCGTTCCCCGATCTCGGCGATCTCGGCAAGAACAGCTTCCGTTCGACCACGGACCGCATCAAGGCCGAAGCGAAGAAGAAGGGTTCCACCTTGCGCGAGGTCGCACTGGAAGTCGCCACGCCGAAGACACAGTTCATCGGCACCGGCGAGGCGATCGCCGACGAGCTGATCCGCTGGTTCGACGCGGGCGCAGCCGATGGCTTCATCCTGGGTTTCCCGGTGCAGGCCGAGGGGTTCGACGATTTTGTCCGCTACGTGATTCCGGCGCTCGAGGCGCGCGGCCGCTACAACCGCACGCTGGCCGGGGCGACGCTGCGCGATCATCTCGGGCTGCCGCGGCGCGAGAGCCGCTACGCGAACACGGCAACGGCATGACGGACCGCTCGCAACGCAGGAGGGCAGGATCATGAGCGACACCACCCAGCAGTTTCCAGGCACGGCTCATGCGGGCCGGGTGGTCGACGACGCAGCAGGCCCCGAATACGCGCACTACCGGATCGTCCCGGCAAGACATCATGCGCGCACGGCGGGAACCGTGCTGGCAATCGCGCTGATCGCAATCGTGCTGAACTCGATCCTTGGGAATCCTCGTTGGGGCTGGGACGTCTTCGCGCAATGGTTTTTTGCCGGGCCGGTGCTCTCTGGCCTCGCGCGCACGCTCGTGCTCACGGGACTCGGCGCGCTGTTCGGCTTCGCGCTTGCCACGCCACTGGCGCTCGCGCGCGTATCGCGTTCGCCGCTGCTGGCCGGCTGTGCGTGGGCATTCATCTGGCTGTTCCGCTCGATTCCTCCAATCGTGCTGCTGCTCCTGCTGAACAATCTCGGCTATCTGTACGAGACGATCTGGATCGGTGTGCCGTTCACGCATATCGCGCTACTCGATGAATCGACCACCGACCTGATCAGTCCGTTCTTCGCGGCGGTGCTCGGACTGACGCTGAACCACGCGGCGTTTGCGGCCGAGGCGATCCGCGGCGGCATTCTGTCCGTCGACCACGGGCAGCGTGAGGCCGCTGCCGCGCTGGGCTTGCCGGGCGCCCGTCAGGTGCGCCGGATCGTGTTGCCGCAGGCGATGCGCGCGATTCTGCCGACTGCGTTCAACGACGTGATCGGTCTGGCGAAAGGCACCTCGGTCGTCTATATCCTTGCGATGCCGGACCTGTTCTACACGGTGCAGATCATCTATCACCGCAATCTCGAAGTCATTCCGTTGCTGATGGTCGCAACGGTCTGGTATCTGATCATCCTCACGGTTTTGTCGGCCATCCAGGTTCACATCGAACGGTACTACGCACGCGGCGCGACGCGCGCGCCGGTGGCGGCGTCGCCGTTGGCCGAGCTGTTCCGGCGCCGGCGTAGCGTGCGCGCTGTGCGGGGCGAAAACGCTGCCCGGCCGCAGAGGCCATTTCGTAGCACGGCCGAAGCAGGCACGCAAGCGGGTGCCGAAGCGGGCATCGAAGCGGGTACAACGGGCTGGGCGCAGCGGCGTGTCGGCGGCAAGGTGGGCATCCATAACGTGTCGAAGAGCTTCGGCATGCTGACGGTTCTCGATAACATTTCACTGACGTTTCCGTCGGGCAGCGTCACGGTGATTCTTGGCCAGTCGGGCTCGGGCAAGTCGACGCTGCTGCGCTCGATCAACCACCTCGAACGGGTTGACGACGGCTTCATCGATATCGACGGCGAACTTATCGGGTATCGCCGGGAAGGACGCACGCTCTACGAACTCAAGGAGACGGACATTCTGCAGCGGCGCCGCGCCGACGTCGGGATGGTGTTCCAGAGCTTCAACCTTTTCCCGCACCTGAGCGTGCTCGACAACCTCATCGAGGCGCCGCTCGCCTCAGGCGTATCGCGCGCGCAGGCTCAGGCCGAAGCGCGCACGCTGCTCGCGCGCGTGGGACTCGCCGATAAGGTCGACGCGTGGCCGCGCCAGTTGTCGGGCGGCCAGCAGCAGCGGGTGGCGATTGCGCGTGCGCTCGCACTGAAACCGAAGGTGCTGCTGTTTGACGAACCGACCTCGGCGCTCGACCCGGAGCTCGTCAACGAGGTGCTTGACGTGATCCGCCAGCTTGCGCGTTCGGGTACGACGCTGATCATTGTCACGCACGAGATCGGCTTTGCGCGCGAAGTCGCCGACACGATTGTGTTCATGGACGGCGGGCGCATCGTCGAATCGGGTTCGCCGGCAAGCGTGCTTGGCGATCCGGCCGAGCCTCGCACCCGCGAGTTCCTCTCGAAGGTGCTGTAATCGTATGCGACGCGCAAAACGCCACGTTATGACACAAGCCCCATTCGTTTCCGTTGCTCCACGATCGATTCAAACCGCACCGGATGATCGCTTCGCTTACGTTTCGGCGCACGACCCGTTGGCTCGTCCTCTGTACGAGGAATTAGCCTACGAATACGGCAGCCGTTATGCAGGGCTGATCGATGTGGAGGAGATCGCGAGAGAACTGCAACGCTATCCCGATGAGGCGTTCGCGCCGCCGCATGGCGCCTTCGTGCTGCTGCTGCGCGACGGGCGGGCGATCGCGGGCGGCGCGTTCATGCGGCATGCCGACCCCGGCACGACGGAGTTCAAACGCATCTGGGCCAGCCGCAACCATCGGCGTCAAGGACTTGCGCGTCGCATTCTGGCCGAACTGGAGGCACAGGCGGCTCGCCAGGGTTATACGCGCGTGTACCTCGGCACCGGTCCTCGTCAACCCGAGGCCATCGCGCTATACCAGACCAGCGGCTATACGTTGCTGTCCGCGCACGACTTCGGTGAGGACGAGCCGCCTGGCTTCCTGTTCGAGAAATACCTGTCCACGCTGCAACAGGTAAGCACACTGGATTCGTGCTCAACGATGCCGGCCGGCGCAATACGACGGCCTTAGACCTTTCCTTACGACTGGTACCTCTATCCCGCGCGAGCCGTGCTTGGAAGACCGCTCAGCGCTTTCCGCCCAGCTGATAATGATCGATCGTACTTTTCAAATTGCAATGTTAGTGGTGCGCAGCGTTATGCGCGCGTCCTGGGTCATGGCGTCCTTCTGTCTGTTTGCAACGGCGCTGTCGGTTTCCCCGGCAGCCAACGCAGCCGGTAGCAAGACACTGGTGTTCTGTACGGAAGGCAGCCCGGCCGGGTTCGACCCCGGTCAGCACACGACCAGTACCGATTTCGACGCCAGCAGCAATACCGTTTACAACGAACTGGTGGAGTTTCGTCGCGGCACGCTCGAGCTCGAGCCCGCGCTCGCGACCAGTTGGGACGTGTCCGAAGATCAGCGTACCTACACGTTCCATCTGCGGCATGGCGTCAAGTTTCATACGACCGCGTGGTTCAAACCCACACGCGATTTCGACGCAGATGACGTGCTGTTTACGTTCAGGCGTATGCTCAATTCCGACGATCCATTTCGTCGGGCCTATCCGACGAGTTTTCCGTATTTCAGCGATCTCGGCTTTGACAAGAATCTCGAGCGGATCGACAAGGTAGACGACTACACGGTGCGCTTTCAGTTGAAGCAGCCGGATGTGATCTTCGTGCGCAATCTCTCGATGAGCTTCGCATCCATCCTGTCCGCAGAATATGCAGCACAACTGAGCGCCGCGCATCGTGAGGCCGACATCAACCAGTTGCCGGTCGGCACCGGTCCATTCGTGTTCCGGTCATATCAGAAAGATGCCGTGATCCGCTACGACGCCAACCCCGACTATTGGCGCCCCGAAGACGTGAAGCTCGCGCATCTGGTCTTCGCCATTACGCCCGATCCGGGCGTGCGCGTCCAGAAGCTGGCGAGCGGCGAGTGTCAGGTGTCGGCGTTCCCGCGCCCGGCGGATCTGGACGTCGTCAAACGCAATCCCGACCTGACGCTGGTTTCCGGCGTGGGCTTCAATGTAGGTTTTGTGGCGTACAACACCCAGCACGCGCCGCTCGACCGAGTCGAAGTCCGCCGCGCGCTCGACATGGCGATCGACAAGCCCGCCATCATCAAAGCCGTTTTCGCCGGTAATGCGACCGTCGCGACCAATCCGATGCCACCGTCCCAGTGGTCGTACGATAAACAGTTGAAGGATGCGCCGTACGATCCTGTGGAGGCCAAGGCGCTGCTTGCGCGGGCAGGATTTCCGAACGGCTTCGACATCTCCCTGTGGGCGATGCCCGTGCAGCGGCCATACAACCCGAATGCCCAATTGATGGCGCAACTGATCCAGCAGGACTGGGCGAACATCGGCGTGCGCGCCAGGATCGTCAGCTATGAATGGGGTGAATACAACCGGCGCGCGAAGCAGGGCGGCGAGCATGACGCGATCCTCTACGGCTGGTCAGGTGACAACGGTGATCCGGATAACTGGCTCGGTACCTTGCTCGGCTGCGACGCAGTGCATGGCAGCAATGTGTCGAAGTGGTGCGATCCGGCCTTCAATGCGCTGATCGTCAAGGCACGATCGAGTTCCGACGCCGCAGTACGCACGACGTTGTACGAGCAGGCACAGGTTATCTTCAAGCAGCAGGTGCCTTATACGCCGATCGCGCATTCCATCGTCTCGATGCCTGCCTCGAAGCGTGTGAAGGGGCTCGTATTTTCGCCGCTAGGAAGTCACAGGTTCGATGGGGTTTGGCTGGAGTGAGTGCCAGATTCTGAAGTCCAGGTGAGCTTTGCTGAGAAACGACATGATTCAGTTTGACGACTTGAGCGACAGCGAATGGGTCCTGATCGAGGGGTTATTCTGCAATGAAGCTGTGCCGCCTGAGCGCTCCGGCCGACGGCGTGTGGAGCCACGCGCGGTGGTCAATGCGGTGCTGTGGGCGTTATCGACCGGGCAGGGCTGGTCCAGGTTGCCTGGGCGGTATCCGTCACGCCCGACCTGCGCCCGCCGCTTTGACGAGTGGCAAGCCGACGGTACGCTTGCCGGAATCATCAACCGGCTCGATGCCGGCGGCCGGAAGGTTTCGCCCCGTGGTCCTGTTGGCGATGCGTTCAACCATCCTCCGGCGAGCCCGAATCACGCTCGCTTGACGGACCTGTCATGGACCAGTCCGCAGACCTGGCGCGTGCCGCTCGACGTGGCCTGAGCCACGCATAGGTTCACGTGCTTGCCGTCGGCCGCGCTGAGTCGTTGGCTGCATATCCTTCTGCCGATTTATTCGTGGCGCGATCTCGAGATAGACGCCAGTTTCAAGTTCCTTCCTGCCACTAGTCGGGTTTTGTGGATTGTTAATCCAGATGGCGTGGGCTTATCTGCCTCTCGGGGTCCGGTTAAGCTTCAACCTCGATGAACAATCCAGGAGAGCTCGTATGGCAAATCACTCAATCGAAGGCAAAACCGTTCTCGTCGCGGGTGGCGCCAAGAATCTGGGCGGTCTGATCGCTCGTGACCTGGCGAAGCAGGGCGCCAAGGCTGTCGCTGTCCACTACAACAGCGCAAGCAGCAAGGTCGACGCCGAGGCGACGGTCGCCGCCATCGAGGATGCGGGTGCGAAGGCAGTCGCGCTCCAGGCTGACCTGACTACTGCCGGCGCGGTCGAGAAGCTGTTTGCCGACACCATTGCCGCGGTCGGCAAACCGGACATCGCGATCAACACGGTGGGCAAGGTTCTGAAGAAGGCGTTCACCGAAATCAGCGAAGCCGAATACGACCAGATGACGGCGGTCAACTCCAAAACCGCTTTCTTCTTCCTGCGGGAAGCCGGCAAACATGTCAACGACAACGGCAAGATTGTCACTGTTGTCACTTCGTTGCTGAGTGCGTTCACGCCGTTTTACGCTGCCTACGCCGGCACCAAGGCGCCGGTCGAGCACTATACCCGTGCAGCTTCCAAGGAATTTGGCGCACGCGGCATCTCGGTCACCGCGGTCGGTCCCGGCCCGATGGACACGCCATTCTTCTACCCGGCCGAAGGCGCCGATGCGGTGGCGTACCACAAGACGGCCGCCGCGCTCTCCCCATTCAGCAAGACAGGCCTGACCGACATCGAGGACGTGGTCCCGTTCATTCGTCATCTTGTCAGCGACGGTTGGTGGATCACTGGTCAGACGATCCTGATCAACGGCGGCTATACCACCAAGTAAGCCGTCCCATCCCGGCCGCGGGTTCTCTTGCGGCCGCTTTCCGTTCGCAGGGGTTTCATTGTCATGGCTAACCCGTTCCAGTCGATCCTCGATATCCAGAAGAATCACTTCCACAGTGACGTCACCAGGTCCTACGAATGGCGCATGGAGCAGCTCGAATGCATGGAGCGGATGCTGTTTCATCACCAGGACGAGTTCTGCGCCGCGCTGTACGAGGATTTTGGCAAGCCGCCGTTCGAACAACGGTTCGAGATCACGGTGCCGATGGGAAATATCAGGTACTACCGTGACAACCTGAAGGAACTGATGGCGCCTCAGCCGGTAGCGATCCCGAAGGGGCTGGAAGCGACCGGCAATCGTGGCCTGATCCTCAAGGAGCCGTATGGCGCGACGCTGGTAATCGGACCGTTCAACGCTCCCATCCTGTTGCTGCTCGATCCGGCGATTGCCGCGTTAGCCGCCGGTAACACGGTGACGCTGAAACCCGCCAATACAACACCTGCAACGGCGGCACTGTTCCAGAAATACGTGCCTCAGTATTTCGAACCGGAGAATGTCGCCGTCGTGACCGGTGGGCGCGAGGAGATTGCCGATCTGCTTGCCTTGCCCTTCGACTTCATTTTCTTCACCGGCAGTTCGGCCGTTGGCAAGATCGTGATGCGCGCGGCAGCCGAGAACCTGACGCCGGTGATCCTGGAGCTGGGTGGCCAGAACCCGACCATCGTCGACGAGACGGCCAACCTCGACATC
The DNA here is from genome assembly GCF_056619545.1 of Paraburkholderia sp. SSBN10T. Classification (NCBI taxonomy): domain Bacteria; kingdom Pseudomonadati; phylum Pseudomonadota; class Betaproteobacteria; order Burkholderiales; family Burkholderiaceae; genus Paraburkholderia; species Paraburkholderia sp. SSBN10T. The sequence goes on along the minus strand of NZ_JBWQQI010000033.1, from coordinate 34,891 downwards.
GCCGCCGATCGCATCGCGTGGGGACACAATGCGATTTCTGGTCAATGGTGCATCGCGCCGGGGTACGTCTATGTCCATGAAAGCGTTGCCGACGCGTTCATCGGCAAGCTCAAGGCGGCGATCGTCAGGATGTACGGCGCTGACCCACAACAAAGCCCCGACTTCGCCCGCATGATCAGCGAGCATGACGCGCAGCGAGTCGCGTCGTACATCCTGCCGGAGAAAGTCGTGCATGGCGGGCGCTCCGACATCAAGGCGCGCTATGTCGAGCCGACCGTACTCTATCCGTCGACGTGGGACGATCCGGCGTTGCAGCAGGAAGTCTTCGGGCCAGTTCTCCCGGTGATGCCCTATACCGACCTGAAGGAGATCATGGGCATTATGAAGCGTAAGCCGAAGTCACTCGCCGCTTACGTCTTCAGTAAAAACCAGTCGAACATCGACTACGTACTGGGCAGCCTGTCGTTTGGCGGTGGCTGCGTGAACCAGACCAACCTGCATTGCTGGATCGACAGTCTGCCGTTTGGTGGTGTCGGCTACAGCGGTATGGGCAAGTATTACGGCAAGGCCGGCTTCGATGCACTGAGCAACACCAAGGCCATGTTGATCGGCAATCCTGATCTTGAGCTCGATGTCTTTCCGCCCTATGCCGGCAAGGACATTGCCAGGAATCTGAGAGTGTTTTCCTGAGCGGCTCCGCTTTTCGTGATCTATCGCCCGGATTGCAAAGGAGAGGATGGACAAACTCGACCAATATCGCGTTTTTATTCAGGTCGCTGAAATGGGCAGCTTCATCAAGGCCGCTCACGCACTGGACCGGCCACGGGCCTCGGTATCAGCCGCTGTCCAGCAACTGGAGTCGACCATCGGCGCCCGGCTGCTGCATCGTACGACGCGCGAGGTGCGCCTCACTTCGGATGGCGCCCAGTTTCTCGACCGCATAAAAGTGTTGCTGGCCGATGCGGAGGATATCGAACAGTTGTTTCAGACCCGCCAGCGTCAAGTCTCGGGAAGGCTGAATGTCGACGTGCCCAGTCGTATTGCGCGACGGTTGATCGCCCCGGCATTACCGGGTTTGCTGCGGCGTTACCCCAGGCTGCAGCTGGGGCTGGGGTCGACAGATCGTACCATCGACCTGGTTCGCGAAGGCGTGGACTGTGCAGTGCGGGTTGGCGACCCGCGCGACAGCAGCCTGGTCGTGCGTCCGCTAGGACACATTGCATTAATCAATTGCGTTAGCCCCAGCTATTTGCGTGAATTTGGCATGCCGGAGCGGCCGCAGGATCTTGCCTCGGGACACTGGGCCGTCGGCTACGCATCCCCGGCGACGGGGAGAGAACTCGCGTGGGAATACCCGAGTGCCAATGGCAGGCAGCAGATGCCAGTCCCTAGCCGGGTCGTCGTCAATAGTGCTGAGAGTTACATTGCCTGCTGCCGGGCGGGCTTAGGGCTGATCCAGATTCCGCGTTTTGATGTGCAGCATCTGCTGGATCAAGGGGAACTGGTCGAAGTCATGCCAGGTTTTCGGGCTACTCCGATGGAGATATCGGCGCTTTATCCGCACCAGCGGCAACGTTCACGCAGGCTGAATGTCTTCATCGAATGGTTTGAGGCGATTTTGAAACCGTGCCTCGGGCCATGAGAAACAGTCTCAATGGGATTCACGACCGGAGATCCTGACCTGATGTGGGGTGACGCCGATATGTTTTCGCATCATCGTCGTAAGATAGCTTTGCGTGTTGAATCCGCATTCCAGCGCTATCGAGAGGATGCTCGCAGAGGTGTGGCGCAGCAGCCACCGGGCGCGTGTCAGGCGCCGATCAATAACATACTGCATGGGGGTGCGCGAGAAGCGCTCCTTGAATGCGACGATTGTTGAATATTCAGTCATGCCGACCAGTTGGGCGAGATCGGTGAGGCTAATGGACTTGCCGAGGGATGCATCGATGAAGCTGTTGATCGTACGCTGGCAGAGTGTGTCGGAAATCGCCTGTGGGGACTGGATGATGTCGGTGGCATGCGGATTTCTTCGATAGGTTGCACTGGGGAGTTCGCCGAACCTGCGGCTGTACTCACGAATGAAACGGTTGGAAATAGTGAAACCGCAGGCTTGCAGGGTTCCAACGAAACTGCGGCCATCTCCCGTTGCCAAGGCCAGGTTGACACGGTCCAAGCGGGCCTCGTAGAAAATCTCCGCCGAGCTTTTCCCGATGAGCCTCCGGACGCCATTTTCAAGTGTATTCGTCGCGCAACCGAGCGTGTATGCAACTGCACTGAGAGTTTTCCAGTGCATTGGATCGGATTGGATCATTTCGACAGCCGAGCGTGCCATGCGTTCCTCGGCGCAATGGTCGCTTGACAGCAGTGTGCTGTAGCTATTGGTATGACCGCTTAGGAGCATTTTCATCATATGCTCATGCAGCGAGTGGGCTGCCGCGTCGGGTACGGGAGACATCGTCATCATTTGATGCAGGCAATTCGCGGCGATGTTCCACTGCGACGCTACATCGGGGGAGAGCGGCTTAAGGTCAAGTCGAACAGGTTCCGTCAGGGGACGTCCGACCCATTGAGCCAGAAAACGGTTGACCTCCTCCGCATCGACAATAACGGAAATGTGCCCGAAGCCTTCGGCTCCCGTTATGCACGCGGATAGACCCGTCGAGGAGATCGGGAGTACCGCTCCCGGGGAGCAGGTGGTGACCGTTTTTCCGTTTGTATAGGTTGAGCTACCGCGATTGCATGAGACAAGCAGATAGTTGGGGCGTGTTTCTTCAGAGCGAAAGTTGAAGGGCATTTCGTAGTCGACATCGTAGATACCAACGCCGTTCCACTCGTGTCCAGCCATGCTGACATCCTGCCTTCTGGCATGCTGTGGAGAAAACAGATTGTCGGCATATATTTTGCCGATGAAATCGGCGACCTCTTCAGGGTCGTTACTGAGAAAATGGTGGGTAAGAACTTCGGATCCGTTCACGGCGCAGTTCCCTTGTAAGGCGCTTCCAACATGCCCGTCATCGCTGGTTTGCAGCGATGCTTACCAAGCCTCACTGCCTGCGGCTAAGCGTAATGAATAATAAGTTAATCCTGCGGGGAACAGAATCATCCGAATGAGAAATATCGAGGATTCGTGTTCGGTTATAGACGAATCAATTTTCTATGGTCTGGTTATTGTCCGCAGCGTGATGTCGCGGTGTTCAGCAGGCGAAACGGGAGTCTTCAGACGCATGGTATCCGGGCGATCGAAAAGTGATGAGCTACTGCCTGAACCGCTGCGAAGAAGGTTTGAGCGATGACGTTGGAGTACGCGTTTTGTTGTTTTGGAGGACGGCCACCAGGTGCGGAGCGAAATCTATCGCATCTTCGCTATCCTGAAAGATAGTTTGCTCGTCGTCGTGCGGCTCAGGTCTGCGAGCACGTCTACAGCTCAGTTTTAACAATTCCAGTTTTTCAATAAATTGTTTAAAAAAAATGAAAAGGCTGGGCCTCCTTCAAGGCTATCGTTCTGGCGAGAGAAGCGATGACCGTAGTCGACGCCGAGTCGCCTGACAGACTGCAATCGTCCTCGTCAACCGCGGCGCTAGCCCGTGGCGACGTACGAGGGTGAGCGAACGGGTAGAGCGACGCACATAGCAGATGTTGCCTCATTTCGTTCACACACTCAGACGGCAAACCATCAACCTGTTGGCTTTCAACTGCGATATCTCCGATATGACAAGAAAGGCAGTCCCGCAATGGGTTAGCCAACGAGACTGCGGCGTCTACCAGTCGTCATCCTCGCCTCGTACGGCCATGACGATGGCATCACGTCGATATTGAACGCTGGAGCGTACGACTATTTCATCGAACCCGTCACTTCAGACGTACTGCTCGCGCGTGTCCCTGCGTTGTTGCGCCGTGTTTACCCGATCAATTCCGCTGTCATGAACGAGATATTTGGCAATTTTGAGTTTGATTTACCGTCACAGCGCGCCTTAAAAAACGGCGTGCCTCTGAAACTGACCGAACGGGAGTTCGCGCTTGCACTGCTGCTGTTCCGGAATATTGGGAGACCTCTCTCGCGCGTGCACATCAGTGAATCGGTCTGGAACCGAGCGGCTGTCGCTTCGTCACGTACGATGGATACACACATATCCGCCCTACGGACAAAGCTCGGTCTGCGACCGGAAAATGGCTATCTGCTGGCACCGGTCCATGGCTACGGGTATCGCCTGGAACAGCTTGCCGAGACTGGACGGGGCTATCGCTGACCGATGGCTCGTCACACTGATTCCTGACGCTGGACATGCAGGGCTGAGCGCAGCGTCTTGAGGTGCACACCAAAACGTTTGGCTACAACAGCCTCGGGATAGCTCTTGACGAGATCGCTTGCTTCAGCAAGCTCCTCTGCGTTAAGCGCACGCGGTCGACCCAGTCTGCTGCCTCGATGGCGTGCCGCGGCTAGCCCAGCCTTGGTGCGCTCGCTGATGAGCGCGCGCTCGAACTCAGCCAACGCCGCAATCATGTGAAACATAAACATGCCAGTTGGCGTGTTGGTGTCGATAGATTCGTTCAGGGACGTGAAATTAATGTCGCGACTTCGCAAATCGCTCATTAGCAAAACGAGATGATTCAATGAGCGACCCAGTCGATCGAGTCGCCAGACAACCAGGGTATCGCCACGCTGCACCGCGTTTAGAGCGAGGCTCAGACCCTCCCGATCGTGCTTCGTGCCCGAGACACCGTGGTCCGAGAAAATGTGGTCGCATCCTGCGATTTTTAAAGCGGCAAACTGAAGATCAAGAAACTGCTCTTCCGTTGATACGCGCGCATATCCAATTTTCATCAGTTCCCACTTCGGGTTATGGAGAATAATTTTACAAAGTTAAATCCTCGCTATTTTAACAAATATACATAATGCATGTTTTGCAGGATTTTTGCCAAAAAAATCGAAACCAGGCTGGTTATTAATATTCCAATCGACGCAGTGCCTGGCGATGGGAGTCCTTTCGCAACACAGGACTGCCGGGGTGTTAGTTGTCGTCGTCCGCCCCGGCCTTGCTGGCCTGTCTGAGCCGGACCAAGGTGCGTGGGTGGACGTTGAACTTCTTTGCAACCGTTGAGGCTGGCAGGGTATTGAGGAGCTTGAGCGCCTGTGCCTGCTGCTTTGCCGTAAGTGCGTGCCTGCGTCCCAGGATGGTTCCCCTTTGCCGTGCAGCGGCGAGGCCAGCCTTGGTTCGCTCGCTGATGAGTGCTCGCTCGAACTGTGCGAGGGCTGCCATCATGTGAAAAATCAGCGTGCCTCCGGGTGATTCGGTGGAGATTGCTTCCGTAAGCGATTCAAACCGTACCGCCCGTTCTTCGAGCGATGTCACGAGATCCACGAGCTTCGGGAGGGAGCGGCCCAGGCGGTCGAGTCTCCATACGACTAGTGTGTCGCCGGGTTTCAGGCGACGAAGAGCCCGGTCAAGGCCTGGTCGTTTAAATATGGTCCCGGAAATGCCTTTGTCGGCGTAGACGTGAGCACATCCGGCGTGTCGCAGCGAATTCTCCTGAAGATTCAGATTTTGTTCATCAGTCGATACGCGTGCGTAGCCGATTTTCATATGTTTCCAATGCGAATGAGGCGACTGCCGCTTGCAAAAGCAGGCAGAGATTTCAAAGTGGGTGTCGTTAGCGGTCAAGGATGGCGAGGACCGCTTGCCTGTCCCGGATGCGGTTCTTGAGTGGATTTTGCTGTGAATGTTGGGCCCAGATTAGCGTGCATTTGACACCATGTGCCGGACGCTAATTTTCTGCCGCCACATCAGGATGTTGTTGATCGTCTTGCTTTGTCAGGCATTGTTAAGTTGTGCGCATTGTACTGGACATAAACGGTCCTTTTTGTCCGGCCACTGGCGTGCTCACCCAAACGCTTGCTGCGCAAAGCGCTCCATAAAATACCCCTTCAACTATTGCAGCATTGCGCAAAGGACCGTTTTTTTCCAACATTTGTCCCTGTTTATCTGCATCGAAACTGCTCATTGTTGTTCGAGGGGCTTTGGCTTTATCTGCCCTGAGGCTTGCTCACGGATGTTCGCGTGACGTGTAGTTGCATACGTATAAAACGGGGATTGCAATGAGCGGACAAGACAATTTCGCCACGTGGCTTGATGAAGCTGGTGGTTCGAAGCAGGAGCATGAGTTGATCTTTGCGCGCCTTTTGTCAGGGGACATCGAAGGCGAGCGGATCGACATCGGGCCGGGTTTGCATCAACGCAAGCCCGCGGACAACACGGCGCAGGTTTTGTCGATTTTTAGAGGGCTTGTCGGTTTTGTCCTCGAGGCCCAACTTGATCCGAGTGCGCATGACGTTTATTTAATGGCGTATGACGCAGGCGTGACCGAGGGGTTGTGCGGGGCAAATTCCGCCGCGTCAAACGGCATGCGGAAGGGTTTGGACGATGCCATGCATGTTTGCCCTGCAGAGGTGTCTCGTCGCATCGTCGGTAAGTCGACTGAGTTGGGGCGACGCCACGGAATGCTGATTCGTCAATTGGTCCAGGGTGATCTTGAATAAAACCACAAAGAACCTGACGCATTTGAGGAATCGACGATACGTTCTGTTTCCAGATTGAGTCATGTTTTTGAATGGGTTGTTTTGGCAACTGGTTGCCATGAACTTAGGTAAACTAAATAAGAGTGTCATATGAACAAGGTTTACAACGTCATTTGGAGCCAGGTGCTCGGACAGCTAGTCGCCGTTTCCGAAATCGCCCGCTGCCGGGGCAAGTCAACGTGTGCGACCAGCGATAGGCCCACGATAATCGGTGGTCGCCGCAAGCCTGCGCTGTCGCGGACAGTTATCGCGCTTTCTATTGCACTGTTGCCGCCGCTTGTCATGTCATCCCATGTCGCATGGGCGCAGTATGCGGCGGATGGAGGTTCGGCAACGGGGGCGAATTCATTGGCGGTGGGGGTGGGCGCGTCGGCATCCGGCTCACAGGCTGTTGCTGTCGGGAACAGTGCAACTGCGTCTTCCACCGCGGATATAGCAATGGGTAGCGGCGCCACGGCAAACAGCACGCCGGTGGGCGCAACCGGTTCGGCCAACCAGGGCGGCGCTATAGCGTTGGGCGATGGCGCACAGGCGGCGGGGGCTTCTGCCATTTCGATTGGCGCCTTCGCGGGCACAAACGTGAAGGGAGACGTCAACACCGCGATCGGTATCGGAACGGGCAGCAACGTCACGGGCGACGATAATCTGGCCACCGGCAGTTACGCGGGTTCGAATGTCAACGGTAACAACAATTTGTCGTATGGCAACTCATCCGGCAATCTGGTGACCGGCAACAGCAACGTCGCGATCGGAAGTTGGTCCGGTACGGACCTGGGCATTGGGTACGGCGCTGCTGGCACGGTTCTGCCGAGCAACTACAACGCGGCGGTCGGATTCGGCGCCGGTCAGACGCTGGATGGTTCCTATAACGTTTCGATGGGTACTTTTGCCGGAGCAGGCTCGACCGGAAGTTCGAATGTTGCGTTGGGCAATGGCGCCGGTCTCGCAGTGATTGGCAGCAACAACGTGGCGATCGGCAACCAGGCGGGTACCACCACGGAAGTCACGGATGCAGCCACAGGCACGACCTCTTCAAACAGCGCCACGCTAACGGTTAGTAATGCCGTAGCCATCGGTAACCAGGCCATCTCAAGTGCGAATGGAGCAATGGCGCTTGGGTATGGCGCGTCAGCGACAGGCTCTAACTCAATCGCGGAAGGGCCGAGCGCGGCAGCGAACGACACCAACGCCGTCGCCATAGGTAATAGCGCATCAGCAACCGCAAACACCGCCGTGGCGATTGGCGGGGAAAGTATGGCGCTCGGAGTGGTCTCGGTCGCCATAGGGGCGCTGTCGACCAGTTCGGGATTTGCGTCCGTAGCAATTGGCCCCGCTGCCAAGGCGATGGGCGACTACTCGATCGCGCAAGGTGACGGCGCGCAGGCCGCCGGAGAATTGTCGATCGCCGTAGGCCTGGAGGCGCACGCGCCCGCCGAGGGCGCATTGGCGTTCGCTGCTGGGGCCGTGGCCAATGACCCGAACGATATCGCGATCGGTACGTCGTCGCGGGCAGGTACGGGAACGGGCGCGGGCTCGAACCTGGCGCTGGGCGTTGCAGATATGGCCACCGGCGGTTCATCGATAGCTATCGGTTCACGCAACACCGTGACTGGCACAGATTCGGGCGCGATTGGCGATCCGAGCACGGTAAGCGGCACGGGGTCATATTCGGTTGGCAATAACAACACGGTGTCGGGCAACAACGCGTTCGTGCTGGGTAGCGATGTAGCCGATGCGGTAGACAACTCGGTGGTGCTCGGCAACAACTCGACGGTTGCGGCGGCGAACACGTCGTACTACAACCCGGGCTCCGGCACGCTGTCTGGCACGGCGAGCGGCATCGTCAGCGTGGGCGCGGCCGGCGCGGAGCGTCAGATCACTAATGTGGCACCGGGCAGCAATGCGACTGACGCGGTGAATGTGAGCCAGCTGCAGTCGCTTGCGCAGACGGTGAGCGCGGACCAGACGCATTATTACAGTGTCAACGATGGGGGCACACAGGGCGGCAATTACAACGACAACGGCGCGACGGGTGCGAACGCCTTGGCGGCGGGCATCAATGCGGTGAGTTCAGGACGCTCCGGTGTGGCTATTGGCAGCGGCGCCATCGCCACTGGTTTGAATGTGGGCGAAATCGCGCTGGGTGCGAACGCCTCTGCCGGACGAGCAAATTTCGGCGTAGGCATCTCCACGAACGGCTCGCCGTTTGTTAGCGCCGATACGGCGGTGGGATATGCTGCGACGGCCAGCGGTGGCGACGGCAGCACGGCCCTCGGAGCTCAGGCCCTTGCCAGCGGTATGGGAGGGGTGGCGATCGGCCCGCAAGCGACAGCCAGTGGAAATCAAGCCGAGGCGTTAGGCTACCTAAGTATCGCTAGCGGCGTAAATAGCGAGGCGTTGGGTACGCAAAGTACCGCCACCGGTAATAGCAGCGTGGCATTGGGAACTTCGAGTATCGCCAGCGGTGCTAGCAGCGTGGCATTGGGAGTGTCAAGCAATGCCAGTGGTGAACTCAGTCTGGCGGTGGGTCCGGAAAGCATCGCCTCGGGCGAAACCTCGATCGCGCAGGGCGTAGGTGCCCAGGCCGTCCAGGCTAGCGCCATTGCTCTCGGGACTCTGGCGAAGGCTTCGGGCGCCAACAGCATCGCCATCGGCGGCAGTACTCTAAACCTGAGCACAGGTGCGGTCATGACAGCGGCGGCCATAGCCAACGATCCTGGCGATATTGCGTTGGGCGAGGGCGCTTTGGCTGGCACGGGCACGGGGGCCGGTTCGAATGTTGCGCTGGGCGTGAACGATACGGCCACGGGTGGATCGTCGGTCGCCATCGGTAACGGCAATGTTGTCACCGGAGCGAACAGTGGTGCATTTGGCGATCCGAGCACGGTGTCGGGCACGGGATCGTATTCGATCGGCAACAACAACACGGTGTCGGGGAACAACGCATTCGTGCTGGGCAGCAACGTAACGGACACGATCGACAACTCGGTGGCGCTGGGTGCAAACACGACAGTGGCAGCGGCCAAGACGTCGTACTACAACCCGGGCTCGGGCACGCTCTCGGGTACAGCCAGTGGCGTGGTAAGCGTGGGCGCAAGTGGCGCTGAGCGCGAGATCACCAACGTCGCGCCGGGCAGCAATGCAACGGACGCAGTGAACGTAAGTCAGTTGCAGTCGCTGGTACAGACGGTTTCTTCGGATCAGACGCATTACTACAGTGTGAATGACGGCGGTGTTCAGGGAAGTAACTATAACAACGACGGTGCGACGGGCTACTACTCGCTGGCCGCCGGGGTTGGCGCAAACGCTTCGGGCAGCGGCACGACGGCGCTCGGGGCGAACGCAACGGCAAGTGGGCTTAATGCCACGGCTGTTGGCCTCGGCAGCACGGCCTCTGCTGCATGGGGAACCGCGCTCGGTTACCAGGCTCAGGCGACCAATAATTCCGACACGGCCATCGGCGCGCTGTCTCAGGCCACTGGAGGGTGGAGTACCGCAGTCGGCATCAACAATACCGCCAGTGGAAACTCGGCGGTGGCGATCGGGGTAAACAACACCGCAGGGGCGTATAACGCGATTGCGCTTGGCAATGCGAACACGGCGGGCGGGCAGGGCTCGGTCGCGATCGGCAACGGCGCGACGGCTGCGGCAATGGGCGCGATCGCATTCGGAACGGGTGCCACGGCAACTAACGAAAACGACGTCGCGCTCGGCGCGGGCTCGGTCACAGCCGCAGCCAATCCGACGGCGGGCGTGACGATCAACGGAACCGCGTACACGTTTGCCGGCGCGAATCCGACGAGTGTAGTGTCGGTGGGCGCGCCGGGCGCGGAACGGCAGGTGACAAACGTGGCGGCTGGCCAACTGTCTTCGACGAGCACGGATGCCGTGAACGGCAGTCAGCTTTACGCGACCAATACGGCCGTGGAAGATCTGAACAGCACGATCGGCTCCATCGCAAACGGCGGCGGTATCAAGTACTTCCATGCGAATTCGACGCAGCCTGACAGCCAGGCGCTCGGCTCGGACAGCGTGGCGATCGGTCCGAACGCGGTCGCGAACAATGCGGGTGACGTCGCGCTGGGCTACGGATCGGTCACGGCGGCAGCCAATCCGACTGCGGGCGTGACGATCAACGGAACCGCGTACGCGTTCGCGGGCGCGTCGCCGGTTAGCGTCGTCAGCGTGGGCGCGCCTGGCGCGGAACGTCAGATCACGAACGTTGCAGCCGGCCAGATCTCGGCGTCGAGCACGGATGCGGTCAACGGTTCGCAGTTGTATTCTGCGATCGAGGCGATCGACAATCTGTCGGAGTCGACAACATCAAGCATCGCATCATTGACCGATACGATCGGAAAGCAGACAACCTCTACGTCCGGAAGCAGTGCTCACTATTATGGCGTGAACGACGGCGGCCAGCAGCAGGGCAATTACAGCGGCACGGGAGCAACCGGCACGAACGCCATAGCAATCGGTCCGAATGCGTCATCCTCGGGCAGCAACGGCATCGCGCTCGGCAGCGCGGCAACTGCCAGTGCGGGCGGTGCAACAGTCGTCGGTGCCAGTGCGCTGGTGTCTGGCAGCAGCGGTACGGCGATCGGACAAGGGGCGAGTGTGACGGCCTCGGGTGCAGTGGCGCTGGGCGCAAATTCTGTCGCAAGTGAAGCCAATACGGTATCAGTAGGCGCCCCTGGAAGCGAGCGCAGGATTACTAATGTTGCGCCCGGCGTCAATCCGACCGATGCGGTCAACATGTCTCAACTGAACGCGCTGCAGTCGAACGTCAGCAACGTCAGCAGCAAGGCCTATTCGGGGGTTGCCGCCGCGACTGCATTGGCGATGATTCCTGACGTGGATGCAGGCAAGACGATTGCGGTGGGAATCGGCGGCGGCACTTATCAGGGATACAGCGCAGCAGCCTTGGGCTTCACCGCGCGGCTGTCGGACAACCTCAAGGTGAGAGGTGGCGTGAGCGGTGGCAATGCGGGATACACATACGGTGTAGGTGCCGCTTATCAGTGGTGATCGATCGTCACAGACGCATCCGGACGCCTGCCGCGATCCAGACGCGTTGCACGAATGATCCGTTATCCCTTGTTGAACAAAACATAAGAGATTTCACCATGGTTATTCGAAAGTTTGCAGCGCTGCTTGCCACAGCGGTTTGGCTTGCTGGTTGTACGAGCGCATCCGATCCTACATTTTCGGCCTATTCTGTGGTCTTGCCCGATGGTGGAACTGCTAACCGGGTGACCTGTTACGGCCTGCTCGATGGACCAGGGACATGTCAGAAGAAGGCGAAGGAAATCTGCAAGGATCAGCCTGTGAGAATGCTTACTGCCGAATCGCACTTTAGCGGTATGTCGGGCAGCAAGCCTGATGACCGGAACATCACGTTCCAGTGCGGTATGGCGCCTGCCGCCGACACATCTGTTGTAAAGCCGGAGCCCGCAGTATCGGCATTGCCGAAAGTGCTCACCTTGGACGCCGATACGAATTTCGACACCGCGAAAGCAGTGCTGAAGCCCATAGCGAGACAACGTCTGGATCAACTGATCGGTCAGGCACAAGGCTGGCAGATCGATACGGTGACCGTTAACGGTTACACGGATTCAGTTGGCTCTGACGAGTACAACCTTGATCTGTCAAAGCGCCGAGCGCGCGTGGTAGCAGACTATCTGAAAGAACACGGCCTGCAGGCAAAACAATTCGTCAATCAGGGCTTCGGGAAATCAGATCCTGTCGCTGCAAATACCACTGCAGCAGGAAGAGCGAGCAACCGACGAGTCGAAGTGAGGATTGAGAGTGGTCAACAATAGCGACCGGAGCAGGCGTCTTGCTCCTCGTCATTTGCTGCAATTTGCGGCCCGTAGTGACAAAGGGCGAATGCCGGTGTTTGACTGTGGTGTCGGGTTTGCTTTACGTGGTCGCACCATTCACGAGGAGCAGAAAGCGGCATGCCTTGATATCGGTCCGATGCCAGGATGGGTGACCGGAGAGCAGGGGAGGTCGTCTGCTAGGTTCTCCGTTGTCTGGGGCGTTCTCATCGTATTGTTCGCCGCTTTCGTTGTGCTGTCTGCTCCGGCTGCTATGGCACAGTCTGGATCGCTGTTGCCCCCGGACAATACGCAGCCGGACACCACGGTACTCGCGCGGGCGGCGCAAACGGTTGGCATTCGGCGTTGCTACACGGCGGTCGATCAGGTGTCGAAACGTACGTTTGCGGGCACACAGCATGCCGATATCGTGCTTGACTGGGACAACGAAAAACCAGATGACGAACCGTTTTTCTCGTTATCTGGCCTGCAATATGCAGATGGGGTCGCCGCAATGTCATTGACGACTGTGCCCTCATCGAGCGGCGGATGTTCGATGCTTGTCGAACGGATATCCAGCGCTTCGCATGCTTGCAGGGAGATCGCGCACGGGGAACTGTCCGGATATAAGGCTACGACGCTCGCAAAAGGGCTGACCGTCTACACAATGGCGAGCCGGCCACGCGAGTCTGTGACACTCATCGATGCGCCACCAGCATGCGTGATTGTCCGTCGACAGGCAGCATTTCATTGGGGCGCGGCGCATTAAGGCGAACCCAACGCAAGACATCAGGTGAAAGATCCGCCGCGACTTTGCGTTTCAAGATGCAACGATATTCCATTAATTATGAATTGCTTATTGATTAATTGTTTCGATGGAATCGCATCTTTTCGATTCGTCGGTCGGCGCCATGTGAGTGGTGCGACGTAGCGCCCCTGGTACGGTTTCATTCAGGGTATTCCGAAGCGGAGATCATCTTGGCTGATTCGAATTTCAGCGCATTGCCGGCGGATCATTCCGGCTCCGACTGGCTGGATATGATCATCAGGATAACGAATTTAGATGCTCTTAAACGTCGATATGTGAAAGATATTGCCACGAAAATCGACCGTGAGTTTCTGGAGCGCTTTCAACATATTGCCGATGACAGATCAACGATCGTCCAATTGGCCCCGGGGTGCATCAGGATTGCCAATATGCTGTGGGCTGACATGAGCCTTTCAAGGATGAGTGCATCTGTGGAGAAACTGCTCGAAGGGGTTGGTGTTGCCGGCGGTCTGCTCTCGCTCGCAGCGCTGGAAGTAACGATTGAGCGCACAAACGGAAAGCCGGGCACGAAGGTGTTGAAAATTCCCGCGTCGGAAGGAAGCACGCACATCACGCATGCAAGTCAGGTGCTGGAAGCCATGGCGAGAGGGAAACTGGCATTTTCATATGAGCCTGTTTTCAGTATCAGCAACATCAACGTTTCTCTATACCATGAGTGTCTCGCGCGGGTGATTCTGCCCGAGTCCAATTGCGCCTTGATGCCGGCTAGTTTTATACCCAGTATCGAGCGGGCAGGGCTCATGCACGAGCTTGACCGGATTGTAGTCTCGTCCGTCATTGATCGACTAACCTCGGATGACAATCTCGTCCTCGGATGCAACATCTCAGCCCAAAGCGCGACAGCGTCACCCTGGTGGACAACCATCTTTGAGAGGCTGCAACGACTGCCCGACGTTGCCCGGCGACTGGTTATCGAAATAACTGAGAGCGCCCCAGTCGTCCCGTCCAACGGACGGGATTTTTCTCAACGCCTCAGTTTGCTGGGATGCCGGTTGGCGATTGACGATTTTGGCGTGGGCTACGGCGTGCATAACGGAGTAGCAATCGGCACGCCTGACATTGTCAAGCTCGATGCGTGCCTGCTGAAGGACGTGAAAAGTGGCCGCCTTGACGTTGAGCGACTCTGTGGTCTTGCTGACCTGGCTCGCGAACTTACCCAAACGGTTGTCATTGAGGGCGTTGAAAACAGCGAAGATCAGGACATTGTCCGGCGTGCCAACTGCGAATGGGCCCAAGGATACTTTCGAGCTGGGGCAGAGGATATTGTTCTGAATCAGGGAGTCAACTAGCCCATGCGGCGTGTATGCGCGAGGCCGAGGGCTTGCCACCTGATCATCCCTGGTTATAAACATCAGGTTTCTGCTGATAAAACCGCGCTGATAGAATGTCCTGAGGAACAGATCCGACCTGAAATAAGCGATTTACAATCCAGCGAGATTGGGAGTGTGGTGTGGAAAGAGGCCGACTGGAGGCGTTCACGGATGGTGTGATCGCCGTAATCATCACCATCATGGTGCTTGAACTGAAAGAGCCAAGCGAAGCAACGTGGCCGGCACTGTTTGCCAATTGGCCGATTTTTCTGAGCTATATCCTGAGTTTCATCTATGTCGGGATCTATTGGAACAATCATCATCACATGATGCACCTGGTCAAGCGCATCAACGGCGCGGTTCTGTGGGCAAATCTATTCTTTTTGTTCTGGCTTTCCCTGTTGCCGTTTGCAACGGGATGGCTCAATGAAGTTCACGAACATGGAGCGTTAGTGCCGACGATTTTCTACGGATTCGTACTGCTTATGACTGCGATTTCGTGGATTCCTTTGTCGAGGGTCTTGATCAGCGCCAACGGCGGAGCCCACTCCGAATTGGGTAAGGCGCTTGAAGGGGGACGGAAAGCGATGCTCTCCATTGCGATCTATGCGCTGGCTATCGCGCTTGCTTTCTACAAGCCGCTCATCGCAGACCTCCTGTATGCCGTGGTTGCCGGCATCTGGCTGGTTCCAGATCGACGCATCGAACGAATCGCTGCATCGAAATGAAATCGGCGCCTGTAGCAATGCACGGCGTTTGGACTTTCCGTCCCGGATGTCGTCATGCGAGGCTCCCGTCAAAGGTCAGCCAGCATGCCATGCGACGTTTCAGCTTTGCCCAGGGACGACATTACAGCTTTGCCGTAACATGAAAACTGGTGATAATTTATATTATGTCAAATCAAATGCACAAGCTCCACCTTGCCTTCCGCTGCATTGCACGGAGGCACAGCGCGCCGGACTGTTCACGCATGGCTGGCCGTAGCAGCAACCGAAACGCGCAGCGCGCTCAGGCAACCCAGATATTCTCGATGGATTTCAACGCCCCCATCACGATGGAACGGTTGAGCGCCGCGGCAAGCGTGCCGTCGCGCTCCGCGTAGGCTTCGCACAGGCGCAGGTGATCCGCGCATGAGCGTTGCATGCGCCCCGGCAGCGACGTACTCAGATGCCGCATGCGATTGGTCCGCATGCGCATGGAGTCGAGCACCTCCTTGAAGATCGCGTTTCGACTCACGCGCAACTCCTCGTCGCGAAACGCAACATTGGCCCAGAAATAGGCATCGACGTCGCCCTGTTCGGCGGCGTTAGCCAGCACTTCATGTGCTCGCCAGAGCGAAGTAATGTCATCGCCCGTTGCGAGTTCAACGATCGCGAGTGACACCTCCGCGTAGAGCATTGCCCGCAGGTGGTATATCTCTCGCACATCCTTCAAGCTCATCGCCGCGACGCGCGGGCGCCGCCGCGGCGACCAGTCCACCATGCGTTCGCGATGCAGCACGAACAGCGCTTCGCGCACCGGTGTCCGGCTCACGCTGAAGCGGCGGGCAAGCTCGACCGAATTCAGGTCGTCTCCCGGCAACAGGCGGCCTTCGATGATGCCGCGCGCCACCCAGTCCACGATTTCCTCGACGCACGAGCTTTCGCTCCCTACCGCTTCCGTGTTGTCGGCGTCCGCCAACACGGCGTCAATGTCTTTCATTCCTGCTTCCTTCGATGTCCCAACAAGGCGCCTCGCGCGCCGTCGCGCTGATTCTACCAAGCACCAGGAGCCGGGACGAGAGGCGCGCCGCTCTATATAGTGTATACACTTATCCGAGTTTACCTTGGAATTTCTCCGTACATAGGCTTACACTGCACAAAGTGTCGACACTAAGAAGAATGGGCCGTACCCAACAACATCGGAGACTTTCATGTATCTGGAAAAAGAGGTCGCCATGGCAGGCACGGTCGAGGCGGGCGTATCCGCCCGGCTCGACCGGCTGCCACCGACACGCTACTTTCGAGGCCTCGTCGCGCGAATCGCCATCGGCGGCTGGTTCGAGTTTTATGAAATGTTCATGGCCGCCTACATTTCGCTTGGCCTTATCCATAGCGGCCTGTACCGCGCCACGACGGAGAGCATGTTCGACGTGCACGGCTTTGCGAGCTTCCTCGGTTCGTTTTTTGCAGGCATGTTCGTCGGCACGGTCGCGCTGGGCGGATTCACCGACCGCCTGGGCCGCCGCGCCGTCTTCACCGCCGCGATGGTGATCTATTCGGTTGCGACGTTTGCGGCGGCCTTCCAGACTTCCCCGGTCGGCATGGACGCCTGGCGTTTCGTTGCCGGACTCGGCATCGGCGTGCAGCTCATTACTGTCGACACTTACATTTCCGAGCTGACGCCCAATCACACCCGCGGGCGCTATTCGGCATTCAGCATTCTCGTCATCCTGACCTCGGTCCCGACGGTTGCGGTGCTGTCGTTTCTCCTCGTCCCCCAAACGTTTCTCGGTCTCGAAGGCTGGCGCTGGGTCATGATCATCGGCTCGGTCGGTGCCGTGCTCATCTGGTTCATGCGGCGCGGCTTGCCCGAATCCCCTCGCTGGCTGGAGAGCAAGGGCCGCCATCCGGAAGCGCGTGCGATCGTCGACGACATCGAGCGGCGCGTGGTTGCCGAAACAGGGCAGGCGCTGGCCGCGCCCGTGCTGGGCGGTCCGCGTACGTCCGACGAAGGCTCCGGGTCGTGGCTCGACATGTGGAAAGGCCGCTACCTGTCGCGCACGGTCATGCTCTCGTGCTTCAATTTTTTCCAGACCTTCGGCGTGTACGGGTTCGGCGCATGGGTCCCGGTGCTGCTCTTCACGAAGGGCATCACGCTCACGCATTCGCTGCTCTACACGATGGTGATCGCCTTCGCCACGCCGCTCGGCGCCATCGGCGCGATGGTCTTCGCCGAGCGCGTGCAGCGCAAATGGCAACTGGTGGGCTGCGCCGCCGTGGTCGCCGTGGCGGGCGTGCTGTTCGGCATGGCGCGCGAACCGGCGCCGATCCTGCTGTGCGGCGCGGCCGTGACGATCGCCAATAACTGGCTGATCGGGATCTTCCATACGTATCAGGCCGAGCTGTACCCGACGCGCATCCGCGCGCGGGCCGTCGGCTTCGTCTTTAGCTGGAGCCGGCTGAGTTCGATCTTCGTCGGCTTCTGGGTGGCGGCGCTGCTCAAGCATTCGGGTGTGCCCGCCGTGTTCGTGCTGATTTCATCAGCGATGTTGGTCATCGTCGTAATGGTGGGCGCCCTCGGGCCGCGCACCAACGGCGTCCGTCTTGAGGAGTTGTCCCAATGAGTTCGATTGCCGCCGCATTTGCGCACGGCCTGTATGCCCTTGCGCAGCGCCCGCTGCCCGCGAACGTCGCGCAGGAAGCGCAACGTTCGCTCATTAATGTGATCGGCACATCCATCGGTGCATCGCGCCATCCCGGCGTGGACGCGATTATCTCGGCCGCGCAGGAACTCGGTGTCGCGCAGCGCGCGCCGGTGCCGGGCCGCAAGGAGCGCGTGGACGTGCATTTTTCCGCGCTCGCCACGGGCTTTGCCGGGCATCTCGATGATTTCGACGACACCCATCTGGCCACGGTGATCCATCCGGCCGCGTCGATTCTTGCCGTCATCACAGCGCTCGCACCGGAGACGAACCCATCGGGGCGCGACGCCCTCACCGCCTTCGCGCTCGGCTGCGAAGCGCAGTTGCGCGTGGGCGTGTCGATCTCGCCGGAGCACTACGACCGTGGCTGGCACATTACCGGCACCTGTGGCGTGATTGGCTGCGCAGTGACCGCCGCCCTGCTGCTCGGCCTGAACGAAGCACAGCTTGCGCAGGCCGCGGCGATTGCTGCCTCGATGTTCGTCGGCCAGCGCGAAGCGTTCGGCACGATGACGAAGCCGTATCACCCCGGCAAGGCCGCGTCCAACGGCATTGCCGCGGCACGCCTCGCACAGGCGGGCCAGCAGGCCGCCGCCGATATCTTCGAGGCGCCCGGCGGCTACTCGCATTCCATGTCCACGCGCGTGGACTTCGAGCAGATGAATGGCGCGTTCGGCGAGCGCTGGGAGCTGCTCTTCAACACGTACAAGCCGTACCCGTGCGGCATCGTCGCGCATCCGGCTATCGACGCGGGCCTCGCCCTCGCCCCTCGCATCGACCATGTTGAGGATATCGAATCGATTACGCTGCGTTGCCATCCGCTCGTGCCGGAACTCATGGGCAACCCGCAGCCGAAGGACGGCCTGCAGGCGCGCTTCAGCGCGATTCACGGCGTGGCCGCCGCGCTGTGCGACAAGCGCGTGGGCCTCGCGCAGTACGAGGACGCCCGCGTGGTCCAGGACGACGTGCGGTGCGTACGCGCGTTGACGACACTCGCGCCGGACGCGTCGGTGAATCGCGACGAGGTGTTCATCCGCGCGACGCTCAAGGGCGGCGCGGTGCTCGAGCATCACGTCGAACATGCGCGCGGCAGCCTCGCGCGCCCGCTTACCGACGACGAACTGATGGACAAGGTGCGCATGCTGATCGACCCGGTGCTCGGCGAAGGCACGGCCGCGAGCCTCGCCACGGTCGTCCAGACGATCGACGCCGCCCCTACGCTCGACACCCTGTTTGCGCTCTGCGCGCCGCAAAAGGAACTGAACCATGCATGAAACCGCACAACACTCTGCCGTTTCCGACGCGTTGACCGCCTTTGCGTGCGGCCCGCTCGATGCGGCATCGGCTGCCGCTGCGCTCGAGGCCGCGAGCCAGCGCCTCGCCGAAGCCCGCTCGCACCTGCATGCCGACAACGCGGTCGCAAAGCAACTGGCGTCGCTGTTGCAGTCGCAAGGCAGCGCGCCCACCGAACTGCGCGTGCGCGCCTGGACGCTGGGGGCGACGCTGGCCCATGCGGCCGCGCCAACGCCCGACGTGCCGGTGCTCGCCACCGTCGTCACGGTAGGCGAGGCGATCGGCGCCTCCGGCGACGACATGGCGCAGGCCGCGGCCATCGGCATCGAAGCCACGGTGCGCATTCTCGCGGCACTCGACAGCAGCGAATTCCGCGCGCGCTGGAACCCGGCGTCGGCCATCGGCGTACTCGGCGCGGCGCTCGCCGCAGCGCGCCTGTACGGTCTGGACGCCACGCGTGCGCGTCACGCGCTGGGCGTTGCGGCCACCCAGGCCGCGGGCCTCGCGCACAACGTGACGCATGCGATGGGAACGCTCGAAACCGGCAAGGCCGCCGCCGATGCGATTGAAGCGGCATTGATCGCGAAGCACGGTTTCACGAGCGCGCCGGCTTCGATCGACGGCCGGCGAGGCCTGGCCGCGTTGATGGCGTACCGCTTCGACGCGGCGAGCCTCGTCGAGGGTATCGGCACGCGCTGGGTGTCCGTGCGCTAGATGCGCCGCGTGTGCACGATCCGGCGCGGGCGTGGCGTCATGCGCTCACGAGCCGCCGCCGGCGTGCCTGCCTTGCCGCGCTGGCGACAACAAAAGGAGACGAACATGTCGGGATTGCCAGCCATGAAGCGGCGTCGTTTCATGCAAACCGCCGCGGCGCTCGCCGCCACTTCCCTGCCCGCCTGGCGCCCGGTCTTCGCCGCGGACGCACCGGACGCCAAATCCGGCGGCACGCCCGCCGACGTCACCGGGCAACTGGCGCGCTATGTGGTCGCCTCGCGCAGTCAGGCGCTGCCCGACGAAGTCGCCACGGCGTGCAAGAACCACATTCTCGATACATTCGGCGCGATGGTTTCCGGTTCGCGCATGCGGTCCGGCGAGCTTGCTACGCGCTACGTGCGCAGCCTGGGCGGCACGCCGCAGGCTTCGGTGGTCGCCTCGAACCTTCGCACGACCTGCGTGAACGCCGCGCTCGCCAATGCAATGTGCGCGCACTCCGACGAAACCGACGACTTCGAGCCCGTAACCAAGGCGCATCCGGGCAGCTCGGTCGTGCCCGCTGCGCTAGCCATAGGCGAACACGCGGGCAGCAGCGGCGAAGCGCTCATGCGCGCCGTCGCGCTCGGCTATGACATGGGCTGCCGCCTGCTCATGGCGCTCGGCCCCGACCTCGTGCGCGGCTCGCACCGCAGCGCCGAAGGCACAGCCTCGACGTTCGGCGCAGTGGGCGCCGCCGCCTCGCTCGCGCAACTGGACGAGCGCGCCACGCGCTTCGCCATTTCGTATGCCGCGCAGCAGGAGTCGGGCTTGTGGAGCTGGGTGAAAGATAAGGACCACATCGAAAAAGCCTTCGATTTCGCGGGCATGGGCGCGCGCAACGGCGTGCAGGCCGTGACGATGGTGCAGTCCGGCATGACCGGCGTGGCCGACGTGCTGGACGGCACGCACAACCTCTTCATCGCGCTTTCCACGCAGCCCAACCCGCAGGCTATGCTCGACGGCCTCGGCAGTCGCTTCTACGTCATGGACACGGCGATCAAGACGTATTCGGTCGGCTATCCGATCCAGTCGCCGCTCGACGCGTTGCTCACGCTGCGCAAGGAGAACGGCCTCACGCCCGCGAACGTGAGCAGCATCGACGTGCATGTGCCGAGCGATGCGGTCGGCATCGTGGGCGACAGCGCCATGCCCGACGTGAACTGTGCGCACATGGTGGCCGTCGCGCTGGTGAAGGGCGCCGTGTCGTTCGCGGACAGCCACGACGTCTCGTTGATGCACGATCCGCACATGATCGCCCAAAGCCAGAAAGTGAAGGTGATCGCCGATCCCGCACTGGACGACCCCGCCGCGCCGCGTGGCGCACGCGTCGACATCACGCTCACGGACGGACGCACGGTCAGCCACACCACGCGCTTTCCTCCCGGCACGAAAGAAAACCCGCTGAGCGTGGAAGGCGTGAATGCGAAGACGCGCGACCTGATGGCACCCGTGCTCGGAAAAGAGAAGACCGAGCGCCTCATCGCGCAGATCAACCATCTTGAAGCGGTACACGATATCCGCGCATTGCGTGCACTGCTCACGGTTTGAGTGAGCCGGTCATCGACGAAATTTATATTAAGGATAACGATTCAATGAAACTGACTGCCACTATCCGGCGTCTGCCGGTCCTGCTTTTCGCGTGCGCCCTCGTGGCCGCCTGCACCGCTCCGAGATCCGATCTGGCGAGCGCGCCAACAGCCCCGCTTGAAATCGCGCAGCAGGGAAGCTTTTTCGTCGGCGGACGCGACGTGCATTCGGACACCTTGTCCACGATCCCCAACTACGTCGCATCGGGAACGGTCACGGTGGACCAGATGTATGTCCGCTACCAGGTGCCCGTCAATCCGAAGCCGCTCTCGCTGACGCTCGTGCATGGCTGCTGCCTCACGGGCATGACCTGGGAAACCACACCCGATAGCCGCATGGGCTGGGAAGAATACTTTGTGCGCAAAGGCTATTCGACCTACGTGATCGACCAGTCAGGACGCGGGCGCTCGGCCACGGACATCGGCACGATCAACGCGGTCCGGACGGGCAACGCGCCGCCTTCGCAATTGCCCAAGGTCTTCGCGGTGCCGCACGAGTCGGCGTGGGCGATCTTCCGCTTCGGCCCGGCCTACCCGCAACAGTTTCCGGGCGAACAGTTTCCCGTCGAAGCGCAGAGCGCGCTCTGGCAGCAGATGGTGCCCGACTGGAGCCCCTCGCTCGCAACGCCCAATCCAACGGTTCCCGCGCTTTCCCAGCTTGCACGGCGACTGGGAAAGACAGTCCTGATCAGCCACTCGCAGGCCGGCATCTATCCGTTCCAGACGGCGGCTATCAGCAACGAGGGCATCGCGGCAATCGTCTCGCTCGAACCCGGCGAGTGCCCTTCGGCGACCGGCGACGTGACGCCGTACACGAAGATTCCGATCCTCGTACTATTCGGCGACTACATCAACCTCTCGCCGCGCTGGGCCCCGCGCCTCACCGCATGCCGCGCATTTGTCGACGCGGTCGACCGCCAAGGCGGCCATGCGCAACTCGTGCTGCTGCCTGACGAGGGCATACACGGCAACACGCACATGATGATGCAGGACCGAAATAACCTCGTCGTTGCCGACTGGGTCCTGAACTGGATCGACACGCACGCGGCAGCCTCGCGTTAGCCCGGTTTCGACAGCCATATCGGAATTTCGGGCCGACCCCGGCGAAGATCGGGCGTGACAACTCGCCTTGCGCTGCACGCCCCCTCTTCATACTTTATCGGCGCAGAAGCGCCTTGACGATCGCATCGCCCATTTCATGCGTCTTGCTCGTGCCACCGAGGTCCGCCGTCAATGCCCGCTTCTCGCGCATGACTTCGCTCACCGCGGCTTCGATCCGCGCCGCCGCGCGGCTCGCGCTCGACACCGTGTGCTTGCGCCCCAGCCAGTCGAGCAGCATTTTGCCGGACATCACCATTGCATACGGGTTAGCGATGCCACGGCCCGCGATATCGGGTGCCGAGCCGTGCGTGGCTTGCGCCATGGCATGGTTTGGGCCTGCCGAAAGACCGGGTGCAAGTCCGAGCCCGCCAACGAGGCCTGCGGCTTCGTCGGTCAAGATATCGCCGAACATGTTGGTCGTGACAACTACATCGTACTTTTGCGGCGTCATCACGAGGCGCATGGCGAAGGTGTCGACAATGGCTTCGGTCATCGTGACATTGGGATACTCCGCGGCGATTCGCTTGGCCTCTTCGACGAACATGCCGCAACCCAGCTTGAACACGGTGTCCTTGTGAACGACGGTGAGATGCTTGCGGCGCGCACGCGCCAGCTTGAACGCCTCGTGAAGCACCTTGGACGAACCGGCCCGCGTAATCACGCGCACCGATATCGTCACGTCGTGCGTCGGACGGAACTCGCCGGAACCGGCCACGACGTTGCGGTCGGGCTGAAAACCTTCATTGTTCTCGCGCACGATGACGAGGTCGACATCCTGATGCAACGATGGAATGCCGGGATAAGAGAGCGCAGGACGAATGTTTGCGAACAGATCGAAATGCTTGCGCAAAATCGGATGCGGATTGATCGCCTCCGGCACCTTGGGATAGGCCATGTGCCCGATCGGCCCGAGCACCCAGCCGTCGAGCGCCTCGAGCCGTTCGAGCGTGTCGGGCGGCAACGTGTAGCCGAGCGTGTCGTAGGCGCGCTTTCCGATCGGCATCGGATGCCAGTCGATCTTGAGCCCACTGATTTCGGCGGCGGCCTGCATCACTTTCACGGCCTCAGGCACGACCTCGTGCCCAATATCGTCGCCTTCCAGAACCCCAATCTTCATGTTTCGTACTCCGGTTGCAGTAAAGAGTGCTGCTTAAGGGGACAGCGTTTCCAGGCTGCGCCCGTTCGTGCGCGGCCCGAAGACGCCAATACCAACAATGATCGCGAACATGGCGACCCCGATCATGCAGAAAACGCCGGCCTGGCCGTAACGCGCCATCAGGTCGCCGACCCAATAGCCGACGAAGACGGAACTCACACGGCTCCAGCAGAACGTGAAACCGATTGCGCGAGCGCGAATGCGCGTGGGAAAAAGCTCCGCTGCATAGGGATGAAAGATCGCGATCATCCAGTTGTTGCCCAATGCGATCAGCGCCCCCGCTATCACGATGACGGGCACATTGAGTCCCGTCGCGAACACGGTTCCCGCCAGGCCGATCAGGCATGCGCAGAACACGAGCTGCCACTTTCGCTCCACGCGTTCCGCAAAATAGCTCCCGCATGCCGCGCCGACCGGCGCCATCAGCACAATGGCAAGCGAATAGTTCAGCGAATGCACGAACGAAAACCCGTGGTTGATCAACAGTACCGGCACGAATGCGGTGAAGCCGAAAACGGCGATCGTCTGCGAGAACTGGAACACCGAAATGATGAGCGTGCGCGGCAAATAGCGGCGCCCGAACATTTCGCGCCAGTTGCCCTTTTCAATTACCGCGTCCGGGACAGCGAGGTCGGGCATCGAAAGCGGCGCGCCCGCTTCGCGCTCGACAGCCTGCTCGATGTCGCGCACGACGCGGTCGGCTTCTGCAACACGCCCGTGGACTTCGAGCCAGCGCGGCGACTCGGGAAGCCCGCGCTGCAGAAAGAACACGAGGAGGCCGCTCGCCGAACCCAGCCCGACGACGATGCGCCAGCCGTCGATTCCGAGCGGATCATGCGGCACCAGCAACGCGGCCAGAAAGGCGGCGACCGGAATCGCCGAGAGCACGAAAATATAGGAGGTCGTCATGTAGAGGCCGCGACTCATACGCGGCGTCAATTCCGTCACGTAACAGTCGTTGTTGATGAGTTGCATGCCAACCGCGAATCCGGCGACGAAGCGGGCCGCGTCTATCCAGAGCGGATCGCCCAGCAGCGCGACCGCGAGTTGGGCCGCCGAATAGACGAACATCGAATACACGAACACCGAGCGCCGTCCAAACCGGTCGGACACGGAACCAAAAACAGCAGTACTAATAAACATGCCGACAAAAAACGAGGCGAGAAAGCTCGCGAAACTGTGATAGTCGAACAATCCCTTGTTGGAGATCGTGTAAATGTGCGAGCGCACAAGCCCGAGTGAAATGAATCCCGGCATGAACAGTTCGAAAAATTCGAACCATCCGCCGGCAGCGATGCGCGCGACGATCTTCATCAAATAGCGCGATCGCGGCAGCCGGTCGATTCTCGCAAGAATTGCGTAGTTGGCTTTGAGCGTTAAGGGTGGCGTGGTATCCATGTCTGTCTCCGTCCTTCCGATTTGTTTTCACGCCTGTTGATGTCATCACCGGGAGTTCTGGGAAGGCGTGACCGCTCGTGGAAATGAAGCGTACGAAAACTGGCTCGGTTGGCGGTTTGGATTGGCCGAGCCATTGCATTGTTGATGTGACGGTGCGCAGAGGCAATAGCAAAGCCAGTTACTTCTCTACTAACCAGAGGTAATCAATGATCGACCGGAATGATCTGAACCTTGTGCTGGCGGTTCGCGAGACCGGCAGCCTGACGGGCGCCGCGAGGCGGCTGCAAATCACGGGAGCGGCTGTCACCAAGCGATTGGCTCAGATCGAAAGCTTGCTGGCGGTCAAGCTTTTCGTGAGGACCACGCGAAGCGTCGCAGCGACTTCCGAAGGCGAAATGTTCTGCGAACATGCAAGGCAACTCGTCTCGGGATTCGAATCGCTTGAGTCGCGCCTGACCGACTTCGCAACTACGCCGGTTGGGTCGATCAAGCTCGCCAGCAACATCGGCTTCGGGCGGCAGTGGCTCGCGCCTGCCATTCGGGAGTTCTCGCAATGCTATCCGTCGGTAGCGATCGAACTGCAACTTCTGAACCGTCTGCCCGATTTGCAGGCAGAAGGCTTCGACGCTGCTCTCTGGCTTTGGCAACCCGTTTCGCCTCAATGGATCGTTCATACGCTGGCGCGCAACATTCGCGTGATCGTAGCTTCGCCGGGCTATTTGAAGCGTTACGGCGAGCCCCGGGTACCCGACGATTTACGCGATCACCGATGCCTGCTTATGCGCGAACGCGACATGCCGGTCAACGTCTGGCGACTCAATTGCGTCGGGCCGCATGGGGACGACGCGCAGACGCTTGAGATTCGCGTGAAGGGCATCCTTTCGAGCAACAATGGGGAGGTTTTACGCGACTGGGCGCTAAACGGCGCGGGTATCGCATTGCGGCCATATTGGGACGTACATGAGCACATCCAGAACCGCTCCTTGATCCACGTACTAAGTCACTATGCCAAGCTGGATTCCGATGTGCAATGGATTGCGCCTTACCGCTCACATCTGCCGGAACGCGTACGGCTTTTAAGGGAATTCCTTGAGTCTCGCATTCGGAGTGCTGTCTGGATTCGTTGAGCATCGCGGTACCAGTTCACTGCTTGAAGGCATCGCCAAGTGTCGACAGCGCGAGGTCGGATACATGAGGTCCCGCAGCGTTCGGCAGCGCGGTGATGGTCTTCATCGAGCGCTCGTGGTACAAGCGCGACGCGACCCGCGCACCTTCGACATCTCCGGCGCGGATCGCGTCGACGAGGCGCTGCCTTTCGTTCGACATGCGCGCAGCCGTCTTGCGCCATGCCTCGAAGCGCTTACCCTGGATTTCCCTGACGAGGCCGATCTGCATCCGCGCGAGGAACCTGCACAGCGCGATCAGCAGCGGATTGCCCGAGGCGTTGACCAAGGCATGAAGGAAGCGCACCAGCGCGGCCGCGATGTCCTCCGGCGTCACCGCATGGTCGACGGCCAGCAACGCCTGCTGCATTTCGGTCACGTCGCTCTCGGTGGCTCTCGCCGCTGCGAGCTCGGCCGCGTAGGTGTTGAGCGCGCCATGCACGCCCAGCACCTGCGCGATGCCAACGTCCTCGAGCTGGATCAGCGAGCGCAGCGACATCGCGAAGATCTCGTCGGCCTGTGCGGTGACGTACACGCCCTTGCCGTGCTTGACCTCGACCAGCCCCGCGCTCGCGAGCCCGCGGATCGCTTCGCGCACGCTTGCGACGCTCACGACATACTGGCTCGCAAGCTCGCGCTCGGGCGGCAGCCTGGAGCCGTGCATGAACTCCCGCGTGAGGATCCGTTGCCGGATATCCTCCAGCACACGCTCGATCACGCCGGCCTTATCGTTTGGCCGTGCCGGCCGTTGCTGCGCATCACGCGGCGTAGTCATCGCTTGCCACTCCTCGCGCGGGCCGGCCCCGCAAGTGTCGAAAAGGTGGGCACCGACGGCATGAACTGCCGCAGCCCGTCCCTGAACAGCCGCGCGATCAGATCCCGCATCCAGATGTTGCCCGGATCCGTCGAGTAGCGGCGGAACCAGTAAAGACTGACATCCATTGTGTGTTTTGCTCCCGGAAGCTCGATCTCGCTATAGGGCGTCGACTTCTTCCATTGATCGAACACCGAGGTCACATAGCGCGGCACCACGGCCGCGAGACTGGTTTGCGCACAGATGGCCGGCAGGACGAGGAAGTGCGGCACGGACAGTCGCACCCGGTCCTGCAGGCCATGCTGAACCAGGATCTTCAGCGTTTCGGGGTGCGAGCTGACCACGACGAACTCGAGCCCGTCGAGCACCGGCGGGATGCCCGCAGGCTGACCGATCTTCAGCGGCGCGAGAATCACATATTCCTCGTCGAACAGAAATTCCGACTGAAACAGTTCTTCGAGCAACGGCAGATAGCCTATCGCGAAGTCGATCTGCCCGCTTTCGAGCGCCTGGGTCAACTCGACGCTGCCGAGCTGGCAGGTTTCGACGCGCACGCCCGGTGCGCACTCCTGAATTTCCCTTACCAACGATGGCAGGAAGACCGCCTCGCCGAAGTCGCTCATGTGGATCAGAAAGGTCCGCCGGCCGCTCGTCGGATCAAAGCTCGAACCCTCGTCGAGCGTCACCTGCAATGCCCGCATGGCCTGTTGGATCGACGGCGCGATGCGGCTCGCCGCAATCGTCGGCTCCACGCCGCCGTGCAAGCGCACGAACAGCGGGTCGCCGAACAGCGCGCGCAGCCGCGTGAGACCGTGACTGACCGACGGCTGCGTAATGCCCAGCCGGACCGCGGCGCGGCTCACGCTGCGCTCCATGTAGATCGCGTCGAATACCTTAAGCAGGTTCAGATCGACCGAATAAATATTCATGCTGTCTATATGAAAAATGTACTGCCCTGCATGGACACCGGCGCTGTCGCTTCCTTAGACTACGTGCACTACCCCGCTCTTTGCCCGATAAAAGCTTCAAGGCGGATCGCATGGCAAGGCACGTCGATATGGTAGTCGACTCATCAGTTAACCGGCACAGCCGGCCATAAAAAAATCGCTCGCAGTGGGCAACGACCCATGTTGCGATGCACAGGAGGAGACGTGAACACGACGAATCAGGTCGATCTGGAAACACTCATCAACTCGCAGCGCATCGGGCGTTTCCAGATTCTCGTCATTGCGTTGTGCGGACTCGTCGCGATGATGGATGGCTTCGACATGCAGTCGATCGCGTTCATCGCGCCCGAGATCGCCGTCGCATGGCACATCACACCGCGCGTATTCGGCTTCGTTTTCAGCGCAGGCCTGCTCGGCGGGCTGGTGGGCGCCGTGCTGTTCGGGCGCATCGGCGACAGCCGGGGCCGCAAGGGCGCCTTGCTGGCCGCCCTGCTGCTCGTGAGCGTCGGTTCGCTGCTCACGCCGTTTGCGACTTCGATTGCGGGCTTGATCGCTGCGCTCGCGTTCACCGGCCTCGGGCTGGGCGGCGCGATGCCCAACTTCATTGCGCTGGCCTCCGAATACTCGCCTGCGCGAAGAAGGGCCTCGCTCGTCGCGATGATGTTCTGCGGTTTTCCACTAGGCGCCGTCGTCGGCGGCTTCATCTCGGCCCGACTGATTCCGCTGTTCGGCTGGCAAAGCGTGTTCTTCACAGGCGCCGCGTTCTCGCTGTTCGCACTGGTGGTGGCCTTCACCCTCATTCCCGAGTCTGCGCGTCTGCTGGCGTTGCGCGGCAAGCGCGACAAAGTGCTGCCGATCCTCGGGCGGATGGGCTGCGCCGCTGCATGGAACGGTGAAGTCGGCGTTGCCGCGGGCGGCCGCGGGTCGGTGCGCAGCCTCTTCAGCGATGGGCGCGCGCGGGGCACGCTGCTACTGTGGATCGCGACCTTTCTCAGCATGTGCATGCTGTACATGCTGATCAACTGGATCCCGATGATGGTGCGACGCAGCGGCCTCAGTATCGAAAGTGCGGTGATCGCGGTGGCGATGCTCAATCTCGGCGGCATCATCGGCAGTACGACGCTCGGGCGCGTGTCCGATGCGTTCGGCCGGCCCGCAATCGTGGTCGGCAGCGCGTTCTCGATCGGCGCGTTCGTGATCGCATCGATCGGCTACGTGCTGCACTCGGGTCCCGGTGTGTCGATGGTCGCGGTGCTGGCCGGCTTCTTCAGCTACGGCGCACAACTCTGCACGGTTGCGCTCAGCGCAGCCTTCTACGACACCTTCTCGCGTGCAACCGGGATCGGCTGCTGCATGGCGGCTGGGCGAGTCGGCGCGATCGCAGGGCCGATCTTCGGCGGCATGCTTCTCGGTTCCGGCACGAGCGCGCCGTCACTCTTCATGCTCACCGGCCTGACCTCGCTCGGCGCCGGCATAGCGATCCTGGCCATGGGCCTCTTCGTCCTGAAAGGACGCCGGCGCGACACGCACGGCGCCGACAGTCCGACCGTCGTCCGGCGCGCGACCTGAGCCAGGCATTACGAACCATTAACCCGGAGCATTACGAATGAAAATAGTCCCCTTCGTCGATTCGGACTGGGCCAGCGACCATCCGCTCGGAACGATTCTGTTCAAGCACCTGTTGGGCGGCGAACCCGGTTCGCCCGACAACTTCATGTACATCCTGGGCCGCCAGGATGGCGACTTCTCGATGCCGACGCATCGCCACAACTTCGACCAGATTCGCCTGCCTCTGCGCGGCGCGATGGATCACGGCCGTACCGGCGTGCTGCGCGAGAACGAGATCGGCTATTTCCCGGAAGGGCTCGCTTATGGACCGCAAAACGATCCGCTCGGCAACACGCCGCCCGGCGAGCGCATGCAGCTCGTGCTGCAGTTCGGCGGCGCGTCCGGCTATGGCTTCCTCGACATCGAACGGCGCCGCAAGGCTCGCGCCGAGCTGGCCACGATCGGCGAATTTAAGGGACCGTTCTACCACTGGCCCGACGGCAGGAAGGACTGGGCGCTCAGCGCAATCTGGGAACGCGCGATGGGAAGCCGGCTGCGCTACCCGCACCCGCGTTACCGCTATCCAGTCATCATCAACCCCGCATCGTTCAACTGGCTGCCGGCGACGGGCACGAACGGGGTCGCGCACAAGTTCCTGGGTGCGTTCTCCGAGCGCGGCGTGTGGATCGAGATGATCCTGATCGAGTCCGGCGCCGTCTGGCGTTCGATCGACCCGCGCGGTCGGCGGATCCTGACCGTGCTTGAAGGCGAAGGCGCCGTACAGGGACAACCGTTGGGCTATCTCGGCACGCTTCAGGTGGAATCCGACGAAACCGTCACCATCGAGGCCAGCCAGACGATGCAGCTCTTTCTCGTCGGCCTGCCGCCGGTTGAATTGCCTGAACGGGAATCCGACCGCTACGACGAGGAGCCGATGCCGGACGAACCAGCGGTACACCCATGAGCTGCGCCATGCGTAGCCAGTTGAACCCGCCCGAAGTCATTTGAACAAGCAAGGAAAACCGATGCAAGGACTGTCACTAAGCGCCGCTTCCCAGATCGCCGATGCCGCGCTCACCCGCGCACGCGCGATTAACTGCAAACCGCTGACCGTCGCCGTACTCGACCCCGGC
This sequence comes from Paraburkholderia sp. SSBN10T, assembly GCF_056619545.1. Taxonomy (NCBI): domain Bacteria; kingdom Pseudomonadati; phylum Pseudomonadota; class Betaproteobacteria; order Burkholderiales; family Burkholderiaceae; genus Paraburkholderia; species Paraburkholderia sp. SSBN10T. The sequence goes on along the minus strand of NZ_JBWQQI010000033.1, from coordinate 4,067 downwards.
GGCCATCTGATCGTGCTCAAGCGCGAAGACAACTCCGGTATCCTGCGCCCGCAGATCGCCTACGCGAAAGCCTGGGGCGTGCTCGGCATGGGCCACGGCGGCCGCCTGCTGGCGGAGCGCGCCGTCGTGGCGCCCGCGTTCTTCGCGGCATTGGGGGACATCTCCGGCGGCCGCATCGCACCGGTTCCCGGCGGCGTGCTGGTGCGCGACAGCCACGACAACCTGCTCGGCGCGATCGGCATCAGCGGTGACACATCCGAGGTCGACGAAAGCTGCGCGGTGTTCGCAATCGAAAGCGCCGGATTGAAGGCCATCTGCGACTGAAGGCGCCCGCTTCCGTATCCGACGGGTACGGACCACGCCCTCCCCGCACCTGAACATGCCCGGTAAGGCAGTGAAACAAATAAAAAAGATCGATTTACTAAATCAGGAGACCTATATGAAATTTCGTTGGTTGCTTCTCGCCGTCGGCTTTTCCGTCAGTTCGGCAGTCTATGCGCAAAGCAGCGTCCAGTTGTTCGGCGTGCTCGATGCCGGCATCACCTATACATCCAACCAGAACGGCAAAAGCAACGTGTTCTATCAGAGTGGCACGATGGTGCCGACTATCTTTGGCCTGCGCGGCAACGAAGACCTGGGAGGAGGACTTCATGCGATCTTCAAGCTGGTCGACAACTTCAACGACGGCACCGGCGCAATGGTCAACGGCCTGCTGTTCGGCAAGGAAGCGTGGGTCGGTCTTCAGGACGAGAAGTACGGCACGCTGACGCTCGGCAACCAGTTCGATTACATGTTCCGCTATATGACGATCGACCGTTGGGGCTACATGCTGAAGTACAACCCCGTCTACTACACGCAGCAAGGGCCGTTCTCGAAGCTCGGGCTGCCAGGCGGCGCGATGGACTTCGACCGCACCGCGGGCAGCATCACCACCAACAACTCGATCTCCTATGAGACCCCGACGATCTCCGGCTTCGGGTTCGGCGCGATGTATGCGCTCGGCGGACAGGCGGGATCGATCAGCCAGGACAGCACGCAGAGCTTCGGGCTGCGCTACTCCAACGCGCTCGCCACGCTCGACGCCGCCTACACGTACACGCGGTTTCCCGGCATCAACAACGGTAACAACGGCATCCGCAACTGGGGCATCGGCGGTCGCGTCAACATCTACAACGCGGCCATCGACGCGATGTTCACGAACACCGAAAACACTTACAACGGCGGCCGCGTGAACGTGTACGAAGTCGGCGGCTTTTACGCGCTTCCTGGTTCGAACGTGATTACGGTCGAATACCAGTACGACCAGGGCAACGCCGTGCTCAGCGACGACAAGGCGCAGCAGATCAACCTGACCCTCGCGCACGACCTGTCCAAGAGAACGATGGTGTACGTAACCCTGGCCCGCCAATGGGCGGGCGGCGACGGGCAGGCACTCGCGACGATCATCGGGTCGGGCGCGAGTTCGTCGAACGGCAGCCAGACGCTCGCGCGGGTCGGCATGACGCTGCGCTTTTGAGCGGCGGCGCTTCGCGGGATGCGTGACACGCGCGAGGCGCTATCACTGTTTCGGATAACCAGGAGATTGCTTGTGATACACGACGAAGACGTCCGCGCCATCGAGCGCCTGCTGAGCGATTTCGCGTGGTGCGCGGATCGCGGAGACGGCGAATCGATGGGCCGGCTGTTCGTACCGGATGGCGTGCTGCACGTCGGCGGCGCCATCCTGAGCGGACGCGAGGCGATCGCGCGCGACTGCGAGCGGCGCCACGCCCAACTGGGCCGCAAGACCCGCCATCTGTGGTCGAACCTGCGCGTCGACGCGGTCGACGCGAACCGCTCGCGCTCGACCGCGGTGCAGATCACGTTCGAGCACCGCTCATCGGACGGCACGCTGCAGGTGCGGGTCAACGACGTCTTCGACCGGCTGCGCCGCGCCGAAAACGGCGCCTGGCTGATCGAGGAGCGCATCATCCAGCGCGAAATCGCGTTCTAGCAGGGAGAGCCATGTACCTGGACGAACGGAGTACGGCCATAGCCCCCCGCGTGCGGCTTTCCGGCCTGCAGTTGCGCATCATCTTGCTGTGCGCTGCCGTCACGCTGGCCGACGGCTTCGACACGCAGTCGATCGCATTCGTCGCACCGCATATCGTCGATGCCTGGCGAGTCAGCCCGGTCCTGTTTGCGCCGGTTTTCGCAGCCGGTCTGCTGGCCAGCTTCATCGGCGCGCTCGTGCTGGGCCCAATGGGTGACCGGATTGGGCGGAAGCCGGCCCTCGTGATCTCGCTCGCGATCTTCGCTGCGGGGTCGCTCGGAACGGCGTTCAGCGGCTCGATCGGAGCGCTGATCGTGATGCGGCTCGTCACCGGACTCGGCCTCGGTGGTGCGCTGCCCTGCTCCATCACGCTCGCGTCCGAACACGCACCGGCCGAGCGGCGCGAATCGCTGGTTTCGCTGATGTTCTGCGGATTTCCGCTCGGCGCGGTGCTGGGCGGCCTGTCGTCCGAAGCGATGGTCGCGCTGTGGGGGTGGAAGAGTGTGTTCATCGCCGGCGGCGTGCTGCCGGTCGCGCTGGGTGCGCTGTTCGTGCCGCTCGTGCCCGAATCGGCAAGCTATCTCGCGAGCCGCAGATCGTCGTCGCCGGGCAGCTCGAGCACCGGGCGCACGCCGCGTTCCTCGCGCCCCGTTGCCGTGCACCGGCTCTTCACCGAAGGCCGTGCCGCCGGCACACTGCTGCTGTGGACAACGCTGTTCCTGAGCCTGCTGCTGACGTACTTCCTGATCTCCTGGATTCCGCTGATCGCTCGCGTCAGCGGCACGAACGTCCGTGTTGGCGTGATCGCCGTGTCGTTACTCAATCTCGGCGCGGTGTGCGGCTCGATTCCGCTCGGCCGGCTCGGCGACCGCTACCGCCCCTGGCGTGTGATCCGTGCGGGCTTCGTCCTGGGGGCCATGGCGATCTTCTGCATCGGCCTCGGCCAGCATTCGCCCGTGCTGCTGTGCATCGCTGCCTTCGTTGCGGGGATGCTGAGCATCGGCGCGCAGATGTGTGCCGTATCGTATGCGGCTACGCTATACAGCACGCAACTGCGCGGCACCGGCGTCGGCTGGGCGATGGGCATCGGCCGTCTGGGGGCTATCGCGGGCCCGATGCTCGGCGGCCTGCTCGTGAACGTCAGCATGAATCCTCCTGCCCTGTTCGCGTTCGCCGCGGGCGTGTCGCTCGCGGCCGGCGGCTCGATCTGGGCGCTTGGGACGAAGGGCAGCGGCCTCGCGGCACGAACCGTGGACGGCGGCACGCGATGAGCGCGGCAAGCCATTAATCCCGCGCGGGTGATGCTGTATCGAGGATGGTTCCGTTGCGGGCTATGCAATCAAGATAATTCTGACATCAGGAGAAACAGCATGAAGGCAATTCAAAGACTTAGCCTGGTCGCCGGCGCAATGTTGATCGCCGCCGGCTCGCTTCAAGCGTACGCCCAGGACGCTTCAGAGCCCGCCACGGCGACCAGCGGTGCGGCTTCGACCGCCAGGCAGCAGTCCAAGGCAGCAAGGGCGGCCGACCGCGCGCTGTCCCGCAAGATTCGCGCTGCGCTCGCAAAGGACAAGGATCTCGACGGCGCCAGCATTTCTGTACGGGTGAAGAACGGAGCAGTCACGCTGCAAGGATTGGTGCGAGACCAGTCGCAGAGCGAATGCGCAACCCAGATCGCCAGGGGCGTTGCCGGCGTGACGTCCGTCAGGAGCACATTGACGAACCGATCGCTTGGAAATTGACCGACATGACGTGCCGGAGCCGCCCCGCGATGTATGACTCAAGCTCGACCTAAACCGCTCGCTCCGGCGCAAACCCGAAGTTCAGTTATCGGCAGTCTCGTAGTTGAGGTACATCGATTGAATGCCATTTTGACGCCGGGTGTCTTGTACAGCCAGCCACCCGGCCAGCGCAGCGTGGCCGCGGCCGGCGCCGCGTGCCTGCCGCGTGAGGCGCGCGAATCGCGTGTCGAGGGTGTGCGCCCAAGCACAATATACTTCTGGCGCACAAAGGCCCCTTCAGGTTCCCATAAGGT
>NZ_JBWQQI010000032.1:0-91564 GCF_056619545.1 Paraburkholderia sp. SSBN10T | reverse complement strand
ACCTATTCGTCGCGACGAAGCATTGGAGGCGAGCTCTTTGAAGAAATTTATTGACGCTCACCCGACAGGATCTGACGACCGCTTTTTCCGCCTTCTGCATCGCTGGAGAGCCACGCAATTTCCCGACACTGAGGAAAGCATCTCGAGGAATCCGATGACGAATTACGGCGAACGGGACCTGGTCCGTTACGCCATGGATACCGGGTTCGCCGACATTCACATGGAATTCCACATAGACGTGGCGCCCTCGGAAGTCACCTCGTGGGATGTCCTGTTGAAAACATCGCCCTTTCCCTGGGCCCCACCCCTTGGCAAATTGCTGTTGGAACAGTTCACAGTAGAAGAACGACAATTCTTCGAGCAGGTGTTCCGCCCACGAGTGGAGTCAGGCCAACTCTTCGGCGCCGAGCGCTTCGCATACCTGAGCGCCACGAAACCACTTATGTGACATAGCACGTTGTAAATGCGACAGCGCTGCGGCCGACCGGTCTACGGAGCTTCCCAGTTGATCTCGCTCCGGCGCAAACCCGAAGTTCAGTTATCGGCAGTCTCGTAGTTGAGGTACATCGATTGAATGCCAACGCGTCCCGGTCCTGTGAATCTGTTCACGATGAAATTCATGCCGGCGCCAAAGAACCCGCTCGTGAGCCTGTCGACGATAGTTTCCATTTTGACGCCGGGGGTCTTGTACAGCCAGCCACCCGGTTCGATATCAATGGTCTCACCGGCCGCGAGCTCCTTCTCGAACACATTCCCGTAACCGTGGAGCCAGAGTACGCTTTCATCCGACTCGCTCCGGAACTTGTCGATGAAGAAGCCAGTTTGGCCGAAAAGCATGTTGCTGATGCCGCGCACGCGTTCGAACGTGTATTCGACGTTCGCCGTCGCAGCCAGGAACTGATGTTCGCGTACATGAAGTTCCTCGCCTCTGCCGAGGTGAATCGGCACGATGTGTCCCGCCCCATCCCGGCTGAACGCGATGACGCCATTGCCGCTCGCCTCGGTGACGAAGATCTGCATGCCCGCCATCATGCGCTTCAATGCGCCTTTCATCGGGCGCAAGCCAATCTTCACGTTTGAATTCTTCCAGAGCAGGATGTGGTGCTCGAAGAAGACCGACTGACGCGACACGTCGATCGAGAGCACCGGCACAAGCTCGCCGCCGATGTGATACGTCACCCCGCCATAGGTTTCGTCGGCGGCGCTGGTAGGCATGAGTGTCGGTAACTGGTTCATTCTTGCCCCTGTTGGGTACACGTGATGTAAGCGTTTTTCTTGCTTCGTCCACACAACGGCAAAACCGCGTTGCTCCAGGAGCAACGGCAGCCGGCGATCGGATGAAGGAATATCTTCATCCGACCTTGAACCACCTCGGCTTGTTACTCGCTATCGCCCTTGAGCTGCGGCAGCGTCAGGGACTCGCCCGGCGCGAGCAGGCCGACCTCGGAATAGATGGCCAGCTTGGCGCGCGTATCGGTGATGTCCAGATTGCGCATCGTCAACTGGCCGATCCGGTCGCGCGGCGAGAACGTCGACTGGACCTTTTCCATCGAGAGCCGCTCCGGCTGATACGTCAGGTTCGGCGACTTCGTGCTCAGGATCGAGTAATCGTTGCCGCGGCGCAGTTCGAGCGTGACTTCGCCGGTGATCGCGCGTGCCACCCAGCGCTGGGCCGTTTCGCGCAACATGATCGCCTGCGGGTCGAACCAACGGCCCTGATACAGCAGGCGGCCGAGGCGCCGGCCGTTTTCGCGGTACTGCTCGATGGTGTCCTCGTTGTGGATACCCGTGACGAGACGCTCGTACGCGATGTACAGCAACGCCAGCCCCGGCGCTTCATAGATGCCGCGGCTCTTCGCCTCGATGATCCGGTTCTCGATCTGGTCGCTCATGCCAAGACCGTGGCGGCCGCCAATGCGGTTCGCCTCCAGCAGCAGCTCGACGGCATCCGTGTACTGGACGCCGTTGAGCGCGACCGGATGGCCTTCTTCGAAGCGGATCGTGACTTCTTCTTTCGCGATCTGCACGTCATCACGCCAGAACGCGACGCCCATGATGGGGTTCACGATCTTGATGCCGCTTTCGAGGCTTTCGAGATCCTTCGCTTCATGCGTGGCGCCGAGCAGGTTCGAATCGGTGGAGTACGCCTTTTCTGCCGACATCTTGTACTCGAAGCCCGACTGGCGCATGAACTCGGACATTTCCGCGCGGCCACCGAGTTCGTCGATGAACGCCTGGTCGAGCCACGGCTTGTAGATCTTCAGGTCCGGATTGACGAGCAGGCCGTAGCGGTAGAAGCGCTCGATGTCGTTGCCCTTGTACGTGCTGCCGTCGCCCCAGATGTTGACGCCGTCTTCCTTCATCGCGGCGACCAGCATCGTGCCGGTCACAGCCCGGCCGATCGGCGTCGTATTGAAATAGGTCACGCCGCCGGTCGAGATGTGGAACGCGCCGGATTGCAGGGCGGCAATGCCCTCGGCCACCAGTTGGGCGCGGCAGTCGATCAGGCGTGCGCCTTCTGCACCGTACTGGATCGCGCGACGCGGAATGGACTCGTAGTCGTCCTCGTCCGGTTGCCCGAGGTTTGCCGTGTAGGCGTACGGGACCGCGCCTTTGAGCCGCATCCAGTGCAGCGCGGCGCTCGTGTCGAGGCCGCCGGAGAAGGCGATGCCGACTTTCTGGCCGGCCGGAAGACTTTCAAGAATTGTACTCATGTGGAAAACCGCTAGATCAAGGGAGGGAGAATGCCGCGCAATCCGAAAGTATCGGCTCTGACCGACTATCAGGCAAGTCCGGCGTGCAAGCCAGTCGTCTGTTTCGCCCGCATTATATTACTTATCGTAATAATCGGGCCCTATCGCCAGGCGGTGCCAGCCAGTTTGCGGCGTAGACAGGTACTTCTCGAACAGGACGCAAAAGAACCAGACATCAAACCGTTTCCCTCGGCCCGAGTCACGCGAACCCCGCAAGATACTGGTGAACGGCCTGAATTGCGGCAGCCCCCTCCCCCACGGCGGCCGCCACTCGCTTGACCGAGCCGCTGCGCACGTCGCCGGCTGAAAAGATACCGGCCCGGCTAGTCTCGAGATCATGCGGCGGCCGGTCCGCGGTCCACCTGTCGCCCGCATCGGCACCGGTCAGGACAAAGCCGTCCTTGTCGAGCGCGACGCAATCGCCGAGCCACCGGGTATTGGGCTGAGCCCCAAGAAACAGGAACACGTGCTGGGTGGGCTTGTGTTCGACCTGCCCCTGCCGGTCCCACTTGATCGCCTCAAGTGTCGCTTCGCCGCATAACTCGACGATCTTCGTCCTCGTGTGCAGCGTGATGTTGGCCGCCGCGTTGATCCGCCTGATCAGATAAGCGGACATGCTGGCACTGAGTCCGTCGCCGCGCACCGCGATGTGGACGTGACGTGCGAACCGCGCAAGGAATACCGCAGCCTGTCCGGCCGAATTGCCACCGCCGACCACAATCACCTCGCAGTCGTTGCAGAACGCCCCCTCCATGAAGGTTGCGCTGTAGTAGACGCCGCGGCCCTCGAAATGCTCGAGGCGTGGAAGGTTCGGCTTTCGATAACGCGCGCCCGTAGCAATGACGACAGCGCGAGCGTAGACGCTTTCGTCATGATCCAGTCCGATGTGAAACGATTGGGTATTCGTGCAGTCGATCTTCAATGCCTCGATGGGCACGCCGACCTCGGCGCCGAACTTGCGGCATTGAGACAGGCCGCGGCCAGCCAGCGCCTGCCCCGATATACCAGTCGGGAATCCAAAGTAGTTTTCGATCTTCGAACTGGTGCCCGCCTGTCCCCCCGGCGCCTTGGCGTCCAGAACCGCGACCTTCAATCCCTCCGAGGCGGCATACACTGCCGCCGCGAGCCCCGCGGGTCCCGCGCCGACCACCACGAGGTCGAAGCGCTCGCCATTCAGCCTGTCCGGACTCAAACCGACTGCGTCCGCAACGGCCCGATGGGTCGGTTGCCTGAGCACAGTGCCTTGAAACGTGACCACAACCGGGATATCGGCTTCCGTTACACCATACCGTGCCAGTAGATCTTTTGTTTCGGCATGCTCGACAATATCGAAGTAGGCAAAAGGCTGGCCGTTGCGGCTCAGGAAGTGACGCAAGCGCAGCGTCGGAGCCGAGGCTGTACTGCCGATCACCATCACGCCTGTATGCTGGCCCTGGATGAAAGCGACCCGGCGCAAGATATAAGCGCGCATGATGGTTTCGCTTAACTCTGCCTCGGCAATCACGAGCGCACGCAGCGACTCCTCATCTATGACGATGACCTCGCAATCGGAAATGGCGCGGGTCGTCGCCGCTGCGGCCCGGCCGGCGAGTGTGCCGACCTCGCCGGTGAAACTGCCCGGGCCGTGGGTACCCAGCACTCTCGGACCCTGGACGGATCCTCTGGTCGCCTCGATCGTTCCGGAGAGAATGGCGAACATCGCGATGTGCCGGTCGCCTTCGGAATAGAGGATGTCGTTGGCCTTGAGCCTGCGCCGCTCGCCGTATCGCTCCAGGATCGCCAACTGCTTTTCGTCCAGGGTGGGATAGACCTGATGATAGCGGCTGCCCCCTGATGACAGATCGCTGGGATTGCCGGAGGACTCTTTGTTCATGGCGGACTCCATCAAGTCGAGATGCGTTCCTTGTCGTGGAACGGCCGCGTCCACCATGCGTATGATATCTCCGGTTGCGACACACTCCAGCTTACGCTGCGACTTTTCGTTCCGCGCCGAGGGGCAGTTCGGGCATGTCGCGGTCGGACTGCGGCACGGAGCCAAGCCGTCGATGCACGTCGTGCGTCACGAAACCCTGCTCGCGGGTCGGCACATCGAACCACTCCCGGTGAGCAAACGAATCGCGGATGTCTTCCAGGCCGCTTTCCCAGTGCTCCTGCATCGTGCCGATGCTGAACTCGTAGTCCTTGTAGTGCCCCTCATACGGCTTGTTCTTGTAGATGAGGTGCACCACGTTGATCGCGCTGCCGTCCGCCGCTTCTTCGGCGAGCCGGAATAGCGGATCGGTCTTGCGCAGGTCGGACGGCACATGGGCAAGCAATTCCTTGATGAAACGAGCATGCTTCTGCCGATCCGCCAGCATGCTGGTGATGGCCCGCGTACGGCTCGAGTACTGGATATCTTTGGCACGCTCGGAAACATCGAGGAAATCCCCAGGCGCATTACCTCTCGCGCTCCACAGATCGACCTGAAACACCAGCGCGTCCTTGGGGTCCGCATCGCGAAGCACTTCAGTCAGCGGCGTGTTGGAAACCAGGCCGCCGTCCCAGTAGTACTCGCCGTCGATCTCGACCGCCGGAAAACCCGGCGGCAACGCGCCCGACGCCATGAAATGCTCCGGCTCGAGACGCATCTTCGTGTTGTCGAAGTACACCAGGTTGCCGGTCCGCACATTCACCGCGCCGACCGAGACGCGAATCTCACCATCGTTGATACGGTCGAAATCGGCGAACTGCAGCAGCGTTTCTCTCAGCGCCGCCGTGTCGTAGTAGCTGACCACGTTGGGGCTTTGCTTGCCTAACCCTGCCATCGGCAACGGCACGCGCGGCGAGAAAAATCCCGGCTGACCCTCGGTCAACGCGCGCCCGGCTGCCCACATGCTGCTCCACTTGCGCGACAGGTCATGGAGCCCGAGTCCGGGCAGCGTCCAGGCGCCCAGGCCACCGAGCCAGTCGAGCGGATGGCAGATCGCATTCCAGAAGCCGCGTAACGCTTCCACGCGTTGCTCCGGGGCATTACCGGCGATGATCGCGGTATTCAGTGCGCCGATCGACACGCCGGCGATCCAGTTCGGTTGCACGCCCGCCTCGGCGAGGCCTTCGTAGACGCCTGCCTGATAAGACCCGAGCGCGCCGCCGCCCTGGAGCACCAGAGCAATTTCGTCATAGCGCGGCAGCACGAACGCATCCGTCTGCCGGTTAGTTTTTTTTGTGCTGCTGCGCATGCGCGACTCCTTATTGCATTGACCAGCCGTGGCTGACGATCACCGACTGCCCCGTCAGCGCAGACGATTCGAAGCCCGCAAGAAACGCGACTGTATTGGCGACGTCTTCGACCGTGGTGAATTCACCGTCCACGGTTTCCTTGAGCATCACGTTCCTGACGACTTCGCTCTCGGAGATGCCGAGCGCCTTGGCCTGCTCGGGAATCTGCTTGTCGACGAGCGGTGTGCGCACGAAGCCCGGACACACCACGTTCGCCCGCACGCCGCGCGGCCCGCCCTCCTTCGCCACCACCCGGGCGAGCCCTAGCAAACCGTGCTTGGCCGTCACATAGGCGGACTTCAGCTTCGACGCTTCATGCGAATGCACCGAACCCATGTAGACGATCGAGCCGCCCTTGCCGCTTGCGTACATGTGCCTGATCGCCGCCTTCGTCGTGAGGAAAGCGCCGTCCAGGTGGATCGCCAACATCTTCTTCCAGTCGGAAAACGCATACTCCTCGATGGGAGCGACGATCTGGATGCCCGCGTTCGACACGAGCACATCGAGGCTGCCCAACTCCCGCACCGCGCGCTCGATGCCGCTATTGACCGCTGCTTCGCTGGTGACATCCATTGCGACCGCCAGCGCCTTGCCGCCCGCCGCGACGATGCTGTTGGCCACCTTCTGCGCGTTCTCGAGATTCAGGTCGGCGATGACCACCGCGGCGCCGAGGCTGGCGAGTTTGCGCGCACACTGTTCGCCAATGCCGCTTGCTGCGCCGGTCACAAGCGCGACTTTATGGTTCAACGACATGTTGCTTTCCTTCCTTATCGGTTCACGGACCGTTATTGATTGACCGCGAGCTTCACGCTCCCGGTTGAGGTCAACTCGGTAGAGGCGAGATAGTCGAGCGCAACCTCGCCGATATCCAGCGTGAGATTGGCGATCACGTGCCGGGCGCCGACCACCCGCTTCACCGGCAGATCGGCGACGGGCGCGAGAGCATGCGGATGCAGTTCGAGCGCTGCCGGCCCCGACCACGCACCGAGAACGCTCACGTCGCGCAGATAGAAGCGCACGAGTTCGCACACGCGCGGCGAACCGTCGACATGCGGAATCACCTTCAACAGGTAATTCGGTGTGTCCGCAAGCTTCTTGCGTTCGACCTCCACGTCAAGCGGGACATGCTTGAAGCCCATCGTGCCGGTGGCGACACGTTGCGTGCCGTAGTCGAGCGTGCCGAGCAGCGTGTCGTTGCCGTCGACGCTCAAGGTCGGCCGGGCCAGCTTCTTCGGAAAGCCCCATATTTCGCGGCCGCCGGCGATCGGGCCTTCGTCGTCGAGGTACATCGAATGCGTGTAATTGCCGAGCCGCCCTTGCTGGTCTCGCACCGAGATGACCTGGCCGCTTTCGGTGTAGTCGCCGAAACCCGACGAGTCCGGCATGCGAATGAATTCGTAATGGACGAGGTCGTTTTCCGGATGCAACGGCTCCGGCACGACGGCGCGCAGCGCATCGAAGTCGGTCTCATATGAAATGATGAAGTATTCCCGGTTGATGAAGCGGTACGGCGGGCGGGGATAAGCGGGATTGTGAACGGGCATCGCAAAAGCGTCTTTGCGGATCGAAGCGAGGTTCATGAGACTCCTTATGGCTGATGGCGCATACCGCGCCGCAGCAATGGTAGAGGCAATGCTCACGCGATAGGAGCCGTCATTTATCAATAGATCGTTAACGAAACTGCAACGCTGCGGCTGGAACCTCCGAACCGCTCATAGCGTCGAAGGCGCCAGCGGCATCGCAAGCAGATTCATTGCGGGTTTGGCCCCCAGGCCGGCGACGAAGACTGTCCGACACTCGAAAGTCATTGGCCATTCAACTGGCTTCGGGAGACTATGAGCACTATGCGTGCGCGGCTTTGTACCTCAGTGCTGGACTGGACGGATTGAGCACAAACGTGAAGTCGAGTGTGCTGAGCGGCGTGTCGAGTTCGGCCGGTAGCCGCTATCTTGCGGAATCAGCCTCCCGCTCCCCGATCAAGCGAAGCCGCGCGCATCGCATCGCTGGGGTTCGCGAAAAACTGCCGCCTCAACTGCGCGACCTGCGCATCCCGGTCCTGTGGCGACAGCCCGAGCTTGTCGATCTGCGCGCGCTGCGACGCATAATCGGCGTATCTGGCACGCCATGCGTCGTCGTCTTTCTGCATCTGCACGACCCTTTCAGCCGCCGCGGGTCCGAGCGTCTGCGCAACCTGTGCCCGCATCGCGTCGAGCGACGCGCCCTGCTTCTGCAATTGCGCAATCGCATCGACCGACGCCTGCTGTTGCCGGACCCGCTCGCGCGCTGCGCGCTCTTGTGGTGGCAACGCGGCATCCAGGGTCGCCAGGCGTGCGGCTTTTTCCGCCTCGGTGAGCGTTGGGTCCGAAGTGATGCGCAAGCGTGCCAGATCGGTTCGTTGACGCTGCAGTTCGTCGCCGAAAAACGGCTTGCTCCATTCGCCCATGATGCGTGTGCTCAACGCATCGCGCTGATCGAGTGCCAGTTGCAGCGCGTCGAGATCCAGTTTGCTGCCAGGTACGTCGGCCGGCTGAGGTAATTGGTCCAGCGCGGTGAGGTACGCGCCGTAGCGTTGCCATACGGCCACCGCTTCATCGGCGGCGGCCGTGCCATCGAGCTGCGCGGCAATCTGCCTGCGCACCAGCGCATCCAGCGCAGTCGCCGACATCTCGCCCTGCGCACTCAGGAAGTAATCGAAGAAGTCCCGCACGGCCCGCGTGTGCGCGAGGTGTCCGCCTGCATCGAGCGGCAGACGCGGCGGTGACGATCCATCGAGCGAGGTGGGGAGCGCATTCGCCCCGGACGCGCCGGCCAGTTGGACACTGGCGGCCTGCGATGCGGCGGGCAAACGATCGGTGCGTGGTGTTGCGATCGTCCGGCCAGCATGTGGAGGTGTGGCACTAAACCAGATCGTCGCGCCGATCGACACCGCGCCGACCACCGCAAAAGCGAGCCATGTCCGGCGTGCACTGATGGCCCGCCCTTGCCTGCGTGTCATCTCAGACGCCCTGGGTCTTCAACCGGTTTGCCTGAATGCGAATGACCGCTACCGGATCGGCCGCATTCGCGCCGCGCATGCCGAGCAACTGGTTGATCTCATCGAGGTGGTTCCATTTATAGGCCGTGCTGATCACCTTGCCATAGAGTGCGCTGCAGACCGACACCAGGCCGTCGTTCGGTCCGGACTGGCGGCTCAGCATGACGCTGCCGGTGCCGTACAGCACCAGCGTGGACGGGTCGAGTATGGTCACCGGATCGAGCAGGCCGACACTCGTATCGACGGAGCCCGGAATGCCGAACACCGAGGTCGGCTGGATCGCGCTGCCGGCCCATGAGTACAGCAGATGGGTATTGCCGTTGACGGTTTCGGTTGCCGCGCCGGTCTGGCAGGAACCGGGCGCGCCGAGGCCCGCACTCGGATAGCTCAAGTTGAATGACGCGGCGTTCGCGGTGGTCAGCGTCTGTAGCGCGGCGATGGCATCCTGATTGGTGTTGTGCGTTTCACTGGTCAGGATGCCGAAGATATTGGCGAGCGACGCGAGAATCAGCGTTGACAGACCGGTTGGGTCTTTTTGCAACGTTGCTTGAACGAAATCGGCAAATTCCGAGCCGCGATGCGGGGTGCCGATCGTCGTTACCGAAGCCACGAGATCCGGCGCGACAGCGGCGACATAACGCGACGTCAGCCCGCCCTGGCTATGGCCGATCAGGTTGACTTTGGTCGCGCCGGTCGCGGCCAGCACCTGCTTCACGTAGGCAAGCAACTGTTCGCCGCGGCCATTCGGACCATCGTCGCTCTGAAACCCCGACAGGTCCGCGACATAGACGTTTGCTCCGTGTTGTTCGAGGTCCGACTGGATGCCGTACCAGTAGTCGAGTATGCCGAGATATTTGGAGGTGCCGCTCAGCCCGTGCACGAGAATAATGGGATAGCGGGTGGCCGCGTAGTCGTCTGTGCTGGCCGGCGTAGTGGCCGCGACGGCAGGCGTGCTTGGGGAAGGAGCGAGGGTCAGTAAAGCGGCAAGCGGTGCATTGCCGAGCACCGCAGCTACGGCCCATGCGACGACGCGAGAACGTTTTGATTTCGACATATGACTGCCTCCGGTGAAAAGGTGCGCATTTTGCACTGGAAAGCGGTGTCGGGGCAATAGATCGAGGACTCCAAAATGTTTTTGAGAAAAGGGTTTCTCGCGTTCGCGGGGATGTTGCGATGTGGCACGCATCCGGCTGACTCAACATCGGCAATGCGTGTGGCATGTTCGCTTGTCTTTGCGATTTCATGACGCATAGCCATTAGCGAATCGTTCATCCAGAACGCTCTGTCACGATTCGGATGGCAATGTGACTTTGTTTTCATAAGTAAAGGATTCCTTATATTGAGAAAACTGCATTCACCGGAATTTCCAGTTGAACCGCAATCACCCCCCTCCGCCAAATAGTCTGACAAGATAGAATGAGCGCCGCCCTCCCCGGTCGGATTCGACCTGTCAATAGAAATTTATGCATTACGCATTCAAGGAAATTCACCTCGAAAAATCGATTGCAATGAGTGCGACGGTGCCCCTGTTTGCCGGCGCGGCTCTCGCCGATTGCCCCACCCCAGCGTCCGACGGCACGCGGCCGTCAAGCTGCGAAGCGCCAATGCAGGCATAGCGCCTTTTCGCATAGAATCGCTGTCATCCACGTGGGCCCGGTGGCTAAAGGGCAACACCGCTATCCGCACCCTGAACCTGTTGCGCTGCATGAGATTGCCGGTCGGCAAACGTGTCGCTATGAAACCGCCATATGAAATCTGAAGTGTTCGTTGCCCGTCAGCCGATACTCGATCGGCACGGCGTCACCGTCGCGCAGGAACTGCTGTTCCGGGAAACCGGCAAGGACGCAGCCCAGGTTCACGACGACTACGCGGCCACGGCCGCGGTCGTCGAGCGAACCGTGGGCGTGTTTGGCATCGAACACGTGCTCGGCCACGCCGACGGTTTCCTGAACTGCACGGGCGACTTCCTGCATTTCGGCAGCGTCGATGTCTTGCCCGCAGCGCGTTTTGTGCTTGAGATTCTCGAAGGTACCGCCCTCACCGCCGAACTGGGCGAGCGCTGCGATGAATTGCGCCGGGTGGGCTTTCGCATTGCGCTCGACCATGTCCAGGCCATTACGCCGCATATCGAGCGCTTCCTGCCGCATGTCGATATCGTCAAACTCGACTGGCCCTGCATCGCAACAGATAAACGTAGTGTGATGGTCGAGGGCTGCCAGCGTCACGGCAAGCGGGTGCTCGCGCAAAGGCTCGAAGAGCGGACGGATCATGCAGCAGCCATGCTCGCGGGATGCGACCTGTTTCAGGGCTTCTACTTCGCAAGGCCGCAACTGCTGACGGCGAGCAGAACGCCCTCCCGGTTCGCGGCGGTCTTCCGGGTGCTCGAACTGCTGAGGGAAGACGCGGGCAGCGGGCCGCTGGAGGAGGCGCTCAAACACGCGCCGGCCCTCGTCATTCAACTGCTGCGGCTCGCCAACAATGCAAGCCAGCGACGCTGGCGTCATACCCCTATCACGTCGATCGGACAAGCGGTCGCCGCGGTGGGCAGCAAAACCTTGATGTTGTGGTGCTGCCTGTTGCTGTACGGCAATCCGTCGGATCTGCAATTCGGTCGAAGTCCGCTCGCGCAACTCGTCGAGCAACGGGCAAACTTCATGGAGCGCGCAGCCGCTGAACTCACACCGGAAGACGGCGGCTTCCAGGAAGCTGCGTGGCTCTCCGGGCTGCTTTCGCTCGCTTACGTTCCTTGCGGCGTAACAGCCGAAGTGTTTTTTGCCGACATGTCGATCGATATCGTGATCCAGCAGGCCATTCTCGGATATGAAGGCGTGCTGGGCACCCTGCTCACGATTGCCGAGCATCTTGAACAAGGCCGGTTCGACCCCGCATTGCAGCAAGCGAGTGCGCTCGGGTCGGAGTTCGCCGCAAAGCTGCCGGATCTGGTGCTTTGAGCCGAACAAGCGGGGTAATAGCCGAAAGCTGACCGCCGTGGCCGTGCCGCACCGTTGCACGCAGCGCATTGAAGTTAGGGCCGGGTTGGGTCTATGCTTGTTTCACCGCCTCGCCGCCCCCAGCGCCGGTTATGCGTTTCACGCTGAGCGCAGCCACTCGCGGCGCTTGCAAGGTTCGCGCCTCGCAGGCCAAACCTCAGAACGGAGAAAACCCAATGACAGTCTCGATCTCGCGTCGCGCTCTCATGCTTCTCGCCGGCCTCGCTCTCGCAGGCACCGTCTCGCTCGCACAAGCGGCGCCCCTCACCTTTACCGTACCGCTCAGCGGCGCGCAACAGGTGCCGCCGGTCCAAAGCCCCGGCAGCGGCACCGCCAACCTGACCTACGACCCGGGCACGCGGGTCGTCACCTGGAATATCACCTTCAGCGGTCTCACCAGCGACGCCACCATGGCGCATTTCCACGGTCCCGCTCCGGCAGGAAAAAATGCCGGCGTGAAAGTCTGGCTCTCGCAGAAAGGCACGATGTCGATGACAAGTCCGCTTAGCGGTCAGGCCACGCTATCGCCCGAAGAAGCGCAGGAATTCATGGCCGGCGATATGTATATCAACGTGCATACGAAGACCAACCCGGACGGCGAAATCCGCGGTCAGGTCGTGCCGCCCAAGGGGAACTGAGCGCTAACCAGGGGCAGCGGCTAATTGAGTGCAGCGGAGAACACCTGACGTAACACCCCGCTGCACGCTCACAGATAGATAGCGAGCAGCATCACCACGACCGCGCCGGCTATCAGCATCAGCAGCGCCCGCCACGCCGGCGTCTGCCGCGGCGCGGCGACCGATGCCGGCAATGGCTTGTAGCCGCTCAGCATCGGCCGTACCAGGTGGTGGCCCTTTACAACGGCATGGAGCGTGATCACCAGCACGTGCAGTGCGACTGCGGCGAGCAGCACGTCCCACACCACGGCATGCAGCGTCGAAATGGCATTGGCGAGCCAGGCGGGCACCCATTCGCTCAACGGGCCCTGGTCAGCGACTTCGTTGGAGACGTAGAGTCCGCTCAACGTCTCCATCAACAGCAACGCGAGCAGCAGCAGGACCATCCAGCCGCCCGCCGCGTTGTGGCCCACCTGCAGATCCGGTTCACGGCGCAACAGGTGCCGCAGATGGCGCAGGGCCGCGGCCGGCGGTGCGACGAAACTTCGAAAGCGCGCCGTCTCGCTGCCAAAGCATCCCCACAGCACACGAAACAGCAGCAACGCGAGCAGCGCCTCGCCAAGCCGTACGTGCCAGTCGATCCAGTTGAGCTTGAGCGTCGCATAGGCGGCAGCGACCAGCAGCACCGTCAGCCAGTGAAACAGACGGATCGGCGCATCCCAGACGAGAACCTGGCGGCGCACCGGTTGCACCGGTGGCGTACCAGGATCGGGATCGTCAGCGTTCATACGTCACACCTGCGCAGCAGCCGTGTGTCTATTCGGGGGCGGCGTGCGAGCGCCGGTAGTGAATATGCGCCGGCACCTGCAACGACTCGGGATGGGCGTTGCCCTCGAGCATCGCAAACACGGAACGCAAGCTTTGCTCGGCCAGTTGCCGGCTGTCCTGCACGATTGCATCGATCGCCAGCGGCAGGCAATCGAGCAGTTGATGATCGTCGAACGACATCAGCAAGCCGGGCGCCTGGGCCAGCTTGTGCGCCTCGCTCATGAACGACAGGGCCCCTTCGAGCAAGGTGATCGAACCGGCGAACAGCGCCTGCGGATAGCGCCCGTGCGCGGCGAACCAGTCCTCCATCAGCGCACGGCCGGATTCGCGCTGGAAGTCGCGCTGATAGACCCAGTCGCTTTGCTCAGCCAGACCGTGCGCGGCCAGCGCCTGACGGTAACCGGCGAGGCGGTCGCGGCTCGCCGACACTTCCGCCCGGCCGCCGAAGTACACCACTTCGGTGGCGCCTTGTTTGAGCGCGTCGCCGACCAGCGTCGCGACGATTTCGGTTGCGTCCGTGACGACATACGGGATCTCGCTGTCCTCGACGCGTCGGTCGGCGAACACCAGCGGCAGGCGCTTGACCCATTTCTGATAGCGCTCCGCTTCGGCCGTGCACGGCACCACCACGAGGCCGTCGACCTGATGCGAGACGAGATGGGCGATCCCTTCGGTTTCCCGCACCGGGTCTTCATCGCTCGTCACCACCACGAGCTGGCAGCGGTACTGTTCGCGGCATTGCCACTCCATCGCCTGAGCGAGCGCGGAGTGTACGGAGTTTGTGATATCGGGAATAACAAGGCCGATCGTATTGCTGCGGCGCGAACGCAACGCACGGGCCGATTGCGACGGCGTGAAATGATGGTCCCTGGCGACCTGCAGCACACGTTCGACCGTGGCCGCGGAGATCCGGTAGCGTTCCGCATAGCCGTTCAGCACCATGCTCGCGGTCGTGCGCGAAACTTTCGCGAGACGTGCGATATCGTCAATGGTCAGGCGCTCGAACTGGGTCACGCTGGCTTCCTCGCGGCAGTAGGTCGACGCCCTCGCTCATGCAGATCCGGCAGGCCCGGCGGCATGCATTGGCCACGGACCTATGCGGCATGTATCAGCCAGAGAGTGGCGGGAGGCGCCGCCACGCCGGTCGCTACCGGGTGGCGGGCGGCACTGCATCGACGTTGATATCAGCGCCAGATGGTACTACGGGGATGAGCCGCTGAGAACTTGCAGTTTTGACAGGTTACTGCTTATACAGGTTCAGCGGCACCGGGATGAACTTGTCCACGGGCTGACCGTCGACCAGCTTCTTCGCCGTCTCTACACCGTACTGGCCGATCAGTTCCGGCTGCTGCTGCACCGTGGCGGCCATGGTGCCGGCCTTGACGGCGGCGATCGCGTCGTCGGTGGCGTCGAAGCCCACCACTGCCACGTTCTTCAGGCCGGCTGCCTGCAGCGCCTTGAGTGCGCCGAGCGCCATCTCGTCGTTCTGCGCGAACACGCCCTGGATGTCCTTGTTGCTCTGGATGATGTTTTCCATCACCGACAAGCCCTTGGCGCGATCGAAGTCAGCCGGCTGTTTGGTGACGATCTTCACGCCACCCTTCGCATCCACTTCGGTATCGAAGCCGGCACCACGCTCGTTCGCGGCGGACGAACCCGGAATGCCCTGCAGCTCGACCACATTGCCCTTGCCGCCCAGTTTGTCGACGAGGAAGTCCGCCGCCATCTTGCCGCCGGCCTTGTTGTCGGACGCGATATGCGAGCTGACCTCGGCGCCGTTCACGCTGCGGTCGAGCGAGACGACCTTGATGCCCTTGTCGGTGGCTTCCTTGACGACGTTGGCGACAGCCGACGAATCGGTCGGGTTGATCAGGATCACGCTGACCTTCTTCTGGATCAGGTCTTCGACGCTCGCCTGTTGTTTGGCCGGATCGTTTTGCGCATCGACGGTGATAAGCGTTACGCCTTCCTTCTTCGCTTCGTCTTCGGCGCCCTTGCGCAGCGAAACGAAGAACGGGTTGTTGAGCGTCGAGATCGACAGGCCCACCGTCACGGCGCCGCCCGCGGCCGGCGCGGATGCGTCGCTCGCCGGGGCGGCAGCGGTGGTATCCGGGCCCTGCTTCGAACAGGCGGCAAGGCCGGCAAACAGCAACGCGGCCAACAACGGGGAAATCATTTTCTTCATGGTCGTCTCCTGAGTCCTATGGGTAGAGTGTGACGTGCATCAATTAGTCGTACTACGCGGCCTGCGCCGCTTCTGCGGTAAAAAAAATCGTTGCGGCCGCCTCGTTGCATCCTCGCCGCATAAGCGCGGAATTCACCGGGGAGGCCGCACAATCGGGCCTTATTTCTTGTTGCCCCGGTCGATCAGCACGGCGAGCAGGATCACCCCGCCCTTGATGACCTGCTGGTAGAACGACGACACGTCCATCAGGTTCAGGCCGTTGTTCAGCACGCCGATCAGCAACGCCCCCACCAGCGTGCCGAAAATCCAGCCGCGCCCGCCCGTCAGGCTGGTGCCGCCGAGCACCACGGCGGCGATGGCGTCGAGTTCGTAGCCGGTGCCGGCAGTCGGCTGGGCGGAATTCAGGCGCGAGGTCAGCACCACGCCGGCAAGCGCCGCCATCACGCCGGAGATCGTGTACACCCACAACTGCACGCGATCGACCTTCACGCCCGAGAGCTTCGCCGACTCGGCGTTGCCGCCCGTCGCATAGACGTGGCGGCCGAACACCGTCTTCCTCAGCACGAACCAGAAGACGGCGAACATCACGAGCATCAGCACCACCGGAATCGGCACGAGCCGCGCCACATAGCCGCCGCCCAGCATCGAGAAGAAATCGCTGTTGAAGCTGCTGATCGGGCTGCCGTTGGAGACCACCAGCGCGAGCCCGCGCAGCACGGTCATTGAGCCGAGCGTGGCGATAAACGGCGCCACCTTGCCTTTGCTGACGACAAGGCCGTTGAAGAGCCCCATCACGCCGCCGGCCGCGATGCCGGCGAGCGTCGCGAGCACCGCCGGGGTGCCGCTTTGCATCAGCGTCGCGATCAGCACCGACGAGAGCGCCAGCACGGAGCCGGCGGACAGATCGATGCCGCCCAGCAGGATCACGAGCGTCATGCCGAAGGCAATCAGCGCATTGATCGACGCCTGGCGCATCACGTTGAGCAGGTTGTCGAGCGTCAGAAAGTTGGGGCTGGTGATGGCAAGCCCCACCGCGATGATCAGCAGTGCGATGAACGGCCCGAGCTTTTGCAGCGTGGCCTTGGTAGTGGGTGTCATGGTCAGTTGCGCCATTGCGTTTCTCGCTCGGGTCTCGATTGCCGGCCGCGCGGGCGCGGTAAGCAGGTTGATCGGATACGTCGCCGCGTAAGCCGGATTAAGTCGTAGCCGGATTAAGTCGCAGCCGGATTGCCGCCGGTGGCGGCCGTCATGAGCAGTTCCTGGGTGGCGCCGGCCGCCGCGAACACGCCGTTCTGCCTGCCCTGGTGCATCACCAGGATGCGATCGCTCATCGCCAGTACTTCCGGCAGTTCCGAGGACACCATCACGATCGCCACGCCCTGCGCGGCCAACTGGTTGATGATGGTGTAGATCTCGGCCTTGCCGCCTACATCGACGCCGCGGGTCGGCTCGTCGAGCAGCAATACCTTGGGCGGTTCGGCCAGCCACTTGGCGAACACCACCTTCTGCTGGTTGCCGCCCGAGAGCGACTTCACGTCCAGCTCCGCATCGCGGGTGCGAATCCGCAACTGCCTGATCAGATCGGCGACGGCTGCGCGTTCGGCGCCGTCGTTCACCACGCCCAGGCGCGCGTAGCGCTGCAGATGCACCAAGGTCGCGTTCTCGCGCACCGACATGCCGAGCACGAGGCCCTGGCTCTTGCGGTCTTCGGTGACGAAGCCGATGCCGGCCGCAATCGCCGCGGACGCATCGCGCACGTCGAGCGCGCGGCCATCGAGCGAAACCGAGCCTGCCGTCCTGCGGTTCAGGCCGAACAGCGTACGCAGGATCTCGCTGCGCCCCGCGCCCATCAGACCGGCCACGCCGAGCACTTCGCCGGCGCGCACGTCGAACGAAATGCCGGAGATGTTGCCGTCGTCGGCGAGGTCCGCCACGGCGAAGCGCACTTCGCCGGGCGTATGCGTGCGCTTCGGAAAGCGCTCGCCGAGCTCGCGCCCCACCATCAGGCGCACCACTTCATCGAAACTGGTGTCCTTGACCGCGCGTTCGCCGACGAAGTGGCCGTCGCGCAGCACGCTGACCTTGTCGCAGATGCGGAAGATTTCTTCCATCCGGTGCGAGACGTACACAAGCGCCACGCCGCGCGCCTTGAGCGCCAGCATGATCTCGAACAGCGTCTCGATCTCGCGCTGCGTGAGCGCGGCGGTCGGCTCGTCCATCACCAGCACGCGTGCGTCGAGCGAAAGCGCCTTGGCGATTTCCACCAGTTGCTGCTGGCCGATCGAGAGGTGCCCCGCTTCGCTGCGCGGATCGATGCTTTGCGCGCCGACCATGTCGAGCCATTTGCGCGCCTGCTTGCGCATGGCGGCGGCATCCACCACGCCGAAACGGCTGGGCTCGCGGCCGAGAAACAGGTTTTCCATCACCGACAACTGCGGAATCAGGTTCAATTCCTGGTGGATGATGGCGATGCCGGCGCGTTCGGCGTCGACGGTGTCGCGGATCTGCACGGCCTTGCCGTCGATCAGGATCTCGCCCGCATCGGCCCGGTAGACGCCGCTCAGAATTTTCATGAGCGTCGACTTGCCGGCGCCGTTCTCGCCCATCAGCGCGTGAATCTCACCGGCGCCGATCCTGAAGTCGACACCTTCGAGCACGCGCACCGGGCCAAACGCCTTGCCGATGCCCCGCATGGTCACTTGCATGACACGCCTCTTTGAAAAAACGCCGCGCCGCCGACCGCTCGCGCGGCGCTCAAAAAATCACGCCCGAATGCAGGATCACATTCGCATAGGGGCTGCACTCGCCCGTGCGGATCACGGCCTTCGCCTGCCGGCAAAGGCGCTTGAACTGCTCGTGCGGCACGTCCTCGAGGGCGACCCCGGCGGTGCGCAACTGCGTCATGCGCTGCGCCACCGAATCGTTCTGCGCCAGGCTTTCGCTCGCGAACACCGCGCGCTCCACCTTGAAATCGGCCAGCACGCTGTCCAGCACGTCGAAGAAGCGCGGCACGCCGAGCGTGAGCGAGACGTCGATGCATTCCACGCCATCGGGAACCGGCAGGCCGCAGTCGGCAATCACGATGCTGTCGGTATGTCCCATGCTGGC
The DNA here is from genome assembly GCF_056619545.1 of Paraburkholderia sp. SSBN10T. Taxonomy (NCBI): domain Bacteria; kingdom Pseudomonadati; phylum Pseudomonadota; class Betaproteobacteria; order Burkholderiales; family Burkholderiaceae; genus Paraburkholderia; species Paraburkholderia sp. SSBN10T. The sequence goes on along the minus strand of NZ_JBWQQI010000032.1, from coordinate 72,791 downwards.
CAGCACGCGGGCGATGTCGCGATTCAGGTGTCCGAGTCTTTTCACGATTGAGCCTTCAGAAACTGTTCGAGTTCAGCGAGCGTGGGCATGCCGCCCTGCGCGCCCGCGCGGGTGACGGACAAGGCGCCCGCCGCATTGGCGCGGCGCATGGCCGGTCCGGCGCCCAGATGCCAGAACGCGGCGAGCGCGCCGTTGAAGGTGTCGCCGGCACCCGTGGTGTCGACGGCCTCGACCTCGAACCCGGCCTCGTGGACCAGTGCGCCGTCCTCATGGCTGGTGTACGCGCCGTCCTTGCCGTGGGTCATCGCGATGCGCCCCGGCATGCGCCGCAATACGTCGGCCCACGGCTCGCCGGCGGTTTGCAGCGCGGCGGCAAGTTCGTGTTCGTTCGGCGTGAGCAAGGTGGTGAGCGCGATCAGCTCGGCAGGCAACGCGACGGCGGGCGCCGGATTGAGGAAAAACGGCTTGCCGAGGCGGCTCGCGAGCCTTGCCGCATGCAGGACGGTGTCGAGCGACACTTCGAGTTGCGCGAGGACGATATCGGCCTGCGCGAACGCCTCGTGGGCACGATCGAGGTCAGCGGCCGCAAGCTCATGGTTGGCGCCCGGCACCACTACGATGGCGTTGTCGCCGGCGGAGAGCGTGATCGAGGCAATCCCGGTAGCGGCCTTGCCGGTGGACACCCAGCGCGTGTCGATCCCCTCACGCTCGAGGGTCGCTTTCATCTGCGCGCCGAACGCATCCGCGCCGACGCAGGCGATCATCGTCACCTCGGCGCCCAGACGTGCGGCGGCGACCGCCTGGTTGGCGCCCTTGCCGCCGGGCCAGGTGGCGAAGTGCGTGCCGAACAGCGTTTCGCCCAGGCGCGGAAACACCTCGGTCGTGACCACCATGTCCATGTTGATGCTGCCCACCACTACCACGCGCGCCATACCGCTCCTTCGCATTACCCGACCCGCGCCGTTGGCGCGAGCGTGAATTTTTGCTTTGCTAAAACGTAATCAGCTTCGGAGCGGATTTATACCAGAGCCGTCCGCCGGGCGGAAGGCATCCCAGGGTATAACCCGATAAGGGTCAGGTGGATTGCACCTGCATGTGCGCGGACGAAGCAGGCTTAGCTGCGCCGCTGTTCCAGCCGCTGTTCGAAACGTCGCGGGATCAGCACGGGCAGGCGCAGGAGGAAACCGAAGAAGAGGCGGATATGCATCCACGACAACAGCAGGTTGTCGCGCAGATAGTTGAAGTGCGACACGCCGCCCTCGTCGGCGCGGAAATAACGCACTGGGGCCTCGATGTTGATGGGCCGCACGCCTTCCCAGCACAAACGTACCGCCGCTTCCGGATCGAAATCGAAGCGGCGCATCCAGACATGACGGCTCATCACCTTGCGCAATGGCGCGACCGGATAGACGCGAAATCCGTACAGCGAATCGCCGATGCCGGCCCACAAGGTCTCGAGATCGGCGCAGCCGTTGGACAGCCGCCGGCCGTAGACGCGCGCCTTCGGCGCCTGTGAGTCGAACTTAGGCATGCCAAGCACCATCGCACCGGGTTGCGCCTGCGAAGCGTTCATGAAACCCGGGATCAGGTCGGCCGGATGCTGGCCGTCGGAGTCCATCGTCAGGACATGCGTGAAGCCGAGGCGCGCGGCTTCGTCGAGGCCGTGCAGGACGGCTGCGCCTTTGCCCTGGTTGTGCGGCAGCACGATCACGCGCAGCCCCGCATCCTGTTCGGCCAGCGCCTGCAGACGCGCGGCGCTGCCGTCCGTGCTGCCGTCGACGACCACCCACACAGGGTTCCAGCGTGCGCGTGCGCTACGCACGGTTTCATAGACTTTTTCGCCGGGGTTGTAGCTCGGAATCAGAACCAGGTGAGTCGGCGAGGGGTTCGTTGTGCGCATGGAATACAGCGAATCGAATAAAGGTTTTTTATGGTCCGTCTCATGGACCATCGGTCACGCGCAGGTTGCGCTGCCGGCCGCGCCATGCACGCCACGTGCGCGGCGCATCCAGCAGCGCCGACACGTAGTACACGCCCTTGAAGAGGCCGAGCGAGCGCCAGATCGGCGTGCTCTCGAAGATATCGCCGGCCAGCAGCGACAGCAGCGCTTCTTTCATGCGCAGCACGTTGCGCGGCGCCATGAAGAGTTCGCGCATCGCCGGGGACGTCATCCGGTAGATGAACCAGGAGAACGCCTTCGGCCCGTGCCGCAGACGTTTGTCGAAGCGCGCCAGCGCGGCGTCGGCGCGCGCCGGGTCACGCAGGCAGACGTCGATCGCTTCGGCGCCGGCGAACGCGCTTTGCATCGCCAGCATCACGCCGGACGAGAACACCGGATCGATGAACGCAAAGGCGTCGCCCAGCAGCAGGAAATTGCGGCCGTGAGTGAGTTCGCCGGTGTACGAATAGTTGCCGGTGGCGAACACGTCGCTGACGCGCCCGGCATCCTTGAGGCGTTCGGCGAGCGGCGCGCACAAGGCGATCGTGTCCGCGAAAAACGCTTCGACCGAGCGGCCCTTCGGCCGGCTTTTCAGGTACTCCGGCCACACCACCGCGCCGACGCTGGTGGTGCCGTCGACGAGCGGAATGAACCAGAACCAGCCATGTTCGAACCAGTACACCGTGATGTTGCCTTCGTGCTCGCCGGGGTTGCGCTGCGCGCCGCGAAAGTGGGCGTACAGCGCGGAACTGTTGTGCTTGTCGTTGCGGCGCTTGCTCTTGAACTGGTTCGCGAGCAGCGTGTCTCGCCCCGAGGCATCCACCACGAAACGCGCGCGGCATTGCTCTTCGCGGCCATCCTCGTGTTGCGCGCGGATCACGGCGCCGCTGCCGTCGGGCAGAAACGCGACATCGCGCGCCTGACAGCCTTCGACGACCTCCACGCCATGCGCCGATGCATTGCGCAGCAACAGGTGATCGAGTTCCGAGCGCCGCACCTGGTAGGCGTTGCGCATCGACTTGTCCCAGGCGTCGGCGAACAGGAAGCGCTCCATGCGGTTGCCGTGCTGCGGAGAGACGAATTCGGCGCCGAGCTTGACCATGCCGATCGCCCTCACCTGCTCGCCCACGCCAAGGCGCTCGAACAGGCGCAGATTGGCCGGCAACAGCGACTCGCCGATATGAAAACGCGGATGGCGGGCCTTCTCCAGCAGGCGCACGCGGTAGCCACGCTGGGCAAGCAAGGTGCCGGCGCTCGAGCCGGCCGGCCCACCGCCGATCACGATGACATCCCAGGGCGCTGCGTCAGGTTGAATTGCTTCGGTCATCGTTTTCCTCTGGATACGGACTTTGCCGCCGGCGGCGCCTGCTTCAGGCAAGGCCGCCGTTGATCGACAGCACCTGGCCGGTCACATAAGCCGCGGCATCGGACACGAGGTAGGCGACCATAGCCGCGACCTCCGCGGGCTGGCCGACGCGCTGCGCCGGCACCAGTTGCTTGATCCTCTCGGGCGGAAACGCCGGAGCCGCCATCGGCGACTCGATAATGCCCGGCGCCACCGCATTCACCGTAATCCCGCGCGAAGCCAGTTCGAGCGAGAGCGATTTCGTCGCGCCGATCAGGCCGGCCTTCGCCGCCGCATAGTTCACCTGACCGCGATTGCCCATCACACCGGCCACCGAGGCCATGTTGACGATGCGCCCCCAGCGGGTGCGGATCATCGGCATCAAGAGCGGCTGCGTGACGTTGAAAAAACCGTTCAGCGTGACGTCGATCACGCTGCGCCATTGCCTCTGCGTCATGCCGGGCATCGGCGCGTCGTCGTGAATCCCGGCGTTGTTCACCAGAATCTGCACGGGCGCCTGCGCGAGCAGCCCTTCGAGGGCGATCAGCGTGGCCTCGGCGTCGGTCACGTCGAAGGCGATCGCATGAGCCGTGCCGCCTGCCGCGACGATCTGCTGGACGGTGGCCTCGGCCTGCGCGAGACTGCGATTCGCATGCACCCAGACTTCGTGGCCCGCTTGCGCCAACGCCACGCTGATGGCCTGCCCCAGCGCGCCGCTGCCGCCTGTCACAAGCGCTCGCATCGATTCCCCCTTACTTTTTGCTTTCAACCTGCGCCGGGGACGCACGACACGCCCCCTTTGCACCTCGCCCGCACGGGCTGCCTGCTAGCGGACCCGGTGCGCCGCCACGTATGCGGCGAGCGCTCCGAGCGTGGCGAAAATCTTCTGGTTGTCAGGATTATCTGAACGCAGTTCGAAGCCGTACTTCTTCGAAATCAGCAGCGCGATTTCGAGGATATCGATCGAGTCGAGTCCCAACCCTTCGCCGTACAGCGGGGTATCGGCCGTCACCTCATCGAGTTGCACGTCTTCGAGATTCAATTCGCCGACGATCAGCGCGGCGAGTTCTTGTTCCAGTCTATTCATTGCGTTGTACGCCGGGATCAATGCCGATGGGCGGGGTAACGAGGGCCGCGGTGCAGTCTGCGCGCCACCCTCGTTACCCCGTCTGAGCGGCACGCTGCCCGCTATATTTGGGATTGTAAATCTGGGGCGATTCTAGACGAGCGATCCCGGCTCGTATACCGCGAAAGGGTTACATGACGTATTGCGCCGGCACCGCCCACGAGTAAGGACCTGAAAGGCTAAAGCCCGACCACGCCTCGACCTGGACGGTACGCTAGAATTGCGCCCGTCGCGTGCGGTGCGCGCGACCATACAAACAGTTACAAAACCGGTTGCGAACCCGGTGTGCTGAGGCAGGTCTCTAATCAGGTTCCGGTCAGGAACAAAAAATGCGTGACAATCGATACCGTCGCAGACGGCCAGGTATGTCATTCATGTGATGAAAGAACCGATGGCGCATCGTCCGTGCCGGCCTTGAAATATCCCCATCTATGCAGCGTATTGACCTTACTCCTGATGCGCCGACGCGCATCTCGCCGACGTCCACGTCGCCAGGCCGGATTCTGCGCGGCGCCGCTACCGTCGGCGTCATTGCGGCCTGCGAGGTCGGCACGCACTACGCGGCCAGCACGCCCGGCGCGCAAGGTTTTGGCCTCGCCGTGGTGGTCGCGCCGCTGCTGCTGATTGCGCTCGCCGCTGCCGTCCGCGCGCCGCAGCGCAACTGGTTGCTGCCGCTGTGGGCCTGCGTTTGCGCCGCTCTATGGTTTGCGCGCGAGCCGCTGATCCGCCACTTCGAATGGGGCGCCTATCTCGAACACCTGAGCTTCAACCTGATCATGGCTTTTGTGTTCGGCCGCACGCTCGCGGCGGGCCGCCAGCCGCTGTGCAGCCAGTTTGCCGCGCTGATCCACGGCACGCTCACGCCGCCCGTGGCGCACTACACGCGCCAGATTACGCTGGCGTGGACGGTTTTTTTCCTGCTCGTCGCAGGCGTCTCGACACTACTGTTCGCCACCGTGCCGTTGGTTGCATGGTCAACCTTCGCCAACTACATGACGTTGCCGCTGGTTGCCGTGATGTTCGTCGGGGAACATGGCTGGCGGCGCATCGCCCTGCCCAACGTGAAACGCTCCAGCGTATTCGCCGTGGCCCGGGCCTATCGGCATACCATGCAAGGCCGCGCCGAACGCGCACAATGAAGCCGGGCTCCATGCCCGCGCGGCAGCGCCGCGCTGCTGCGCGGGCCCACGATCACTGTCCTGACTCCTGACTGACGTTATGCCGAGCTTTCCTCTGCTGTTTCACTCGTCGTCCACCGAGACGATTGCCTGGCGCGACGGCACGCCGGTCTCCGTGCGCGAGTTTCTCGCCGACGTGACGCGCCTCGCCAAGGCGCTGCCGGCCGGCGGCCATGTCTTCAACATGTGCACGGACCGCTACCGGTTTGCGGTCGGCCTATGCGCGACCCTCGTGGCCGGCAAGATCAGCCTGCTACCCTCGGCGCATACGCCCGAGGCGGTTCGGCAACTGGCGGCGTTCGCGCCGGACACGTTTTGTCTGCACGATAGCGCCCACTGCAGCGTCGAGTTGCCGCGCTTCCGGTTTCCTTCGGAGTCCGGTGCGGATGTAGCGGACCCGGGTGCAGGCATGAGCGCTAACTCGAGCGTTGATATCGCCGTGCCGCAGATCGATGCGCAGCAGGTGATGGCGTATCTGTTCACTTCCGGTTCGACCGGCGTGCCGGTGCCGCACGGCAAGAAATGGGGCTATCTGGTGCGCTGCCTGCGCACCTCGGCCGCGCGTCTGCGCCTGCTCGAGATGGGCGCATGCACGCTGGTCGGCACCGTGCCGCCGCAGCATATGTACGGCTTCGAAACCACGGTGCTGCTGGCGCTGATCGGCGGCTGCGCGTTCAGCAACCGGCAGCCGTTCTACCCCGGCGATGTCGCCGCCGAGCTCGCGGCGCTTCCGCAGCCGCGCGTGCTGGTCACTTCGCCGGTTCATCTGCGCGCGTTGATGATGTCGGGCCAGGCGTTGCCGCCCGTCGCGCTGGCCTTGTCCGCGACCGCACCGCTCGCGCAGGATCTGGCGCGCACCGCCGAGGCGCGCCTCGGTGCGCCTTTGCTGGAAATCTACGGCAGTACCGAAAGCGGCCAGATCGCCACCCGCCGCACCGCACAGAGCGACGCCTGGCAGCTCTATCCGGAGCTGCGGCTGGAGACGCGGCGTACCGAAAGCGACGACGCCTGCGCAGACGATGTCACCGTCTGGGTGTCCGGCGGTCATGTCGAAACGCCGGTGCCGATGGGCGACGCGCTCGAACTGCTCGACGACGGCCGGTTCCTGCTGCACGGACGCAAGGGCGATCTCATCAACATCGCCGGCAAGCGTACCTCGCTCGGCTACCTGAATCATCAGTTAAACGAAATACCTGGCGTGGTGGACGGCGTGTTCTTCATGCCGGATGCGGTGGGCTCCGCTTCCTCCGCGTCCGCTGCGAGTGCCGCTTCCGTCGCCGGCGTCGCGGCGAACCGCGTGGGACATGGCGAACCTGTCACACGTCTGCTTGCCTTGGTCGTAGCCCCTGATCTCACGCCCGCCGATCTGCAGCGCGCCTTGCGCGATCGCATCGACGCGGCGTTCATGCCGCGCCCGCTGATCTTCGTCGCCGCGCTGCCGCGCAATGCGACCGGCAAGCTGCCACGCGACGTGCTGACGGCGCTGGTGGCGCAACATACGCGCAGCGCATCAACGGAGGCGCGGGACCCGGGCGGCAACGCGGTGCCCAACACGGTGGCCAACCCACTCACCAAAGCGGACAGCGGTCCTCAAAGCCGCACCACTCTTGCCCAGCCAGGCGAGCCCCTGAACTCCGCGCCGCCCGGCCCCACCACCCTTACCTTCATGATCGCTCCCGATCACGCGTCCATCGCCGGGCACTTCCCCGGCCAGCCGATCGTGCCGGGTGTCGTGCTGCTCGACCATGCCATCAGCGCGATCAGCAGCGCCCTGAACCGCTCGCTCGACGCCTGCCGCCTCGCCTCGGCCAAGTTCCCGAGTCCGGCGGCGCCGGGCACGCCGCTCGACCTGACGTTCGAGAGCAGCGCCAGCGGCGCAATCCGTTTCACGATCAGCGCCGCTACGCGCGTTGTGGCGAGCGGCGTGCTGGCGGCGCCGGCCCCCGTCGAAGAGGCGGTGACGTCATGAAGCGCCCAGCCTGGACCCAGCGCAAGGAGCGCAGCAATCTGCCGTTGATGCGCCTGATGAGCTGGCTGTCGCTGCGTCTCGGCCGGCGCGCAAGCCGTATCGCGCTGATGCCGTTGGCAGTCTATTTCCTGCTGTTTTCCCCCACTGCATGCAAGGCGTCGCGCGACTATCTGAAGCGCGCCCTCGGCCGGCCCGCGGGCTGGCTCGACGTCTGGCGCCATCTGATGGTGTTCGGCACGACCATCCACGACCGCATCTATCTTTTGAACGACCGCTTCGATCTGTTCGACCTGCGTCTGCACGGCGAATCCATCGTGTCGGACGCGTTGGCCGAAGGGCACGGCGCGTTTCTGATCGGCGCCCACCTGGGCAGCTTCGAAGTGGTCCGCGCGATTGGCCGCACGCAGCCAAACCTGCGGGTCGCGGTGACGATGTATGAAGACAACGCACGCCGCATCAACGAAACTCTGGCCTCCATCAACCCAACGGCCAGGCCCGACGTGATCGCCTTGGGCCAGGTGGATTCGATGCTGAAAGTGCGCGAGTATCTCGACACCGGCAGCATGATCGGCATCCTCGCCGACCGCAGCCTGCTCGACAACGCCCACGACTCGATGCGCCGGCTCGATTTTCTCGGCACGCCGGCGGCGTTTCCGCTCGGGCCGCTGCATATGGCGGCGATGCTGCGGCGCCCGGTGATCTTCATGACCGGGCTGTACCGTGGCGGCAATCGCTATGACATTCACTTCGAAAAGCTGGCCGATTTCTCGCAGCTCGAACGCGGGGAGCGCAGCGCCCAGGTGCAGGCCGCTCTCGGCCGTTACGTGGCGTTGCTCGAAAAATACTGCCGCGTGGCGCCTTACAACTGGTTCAACTATTTCGACTTCTGGCACGCCGAAGCGCTCAATCCAGGGGCAAATGAGAAGGCCTCCGAAACGACTCGCAAGCCCGCAGCCGGAAGCACTGCGAAAGCGGCCGCTAGTCTCGCCGCCGGATCGACCATGAAGCAGGCCTCGCCCAACGCCGATCTGACCACCCCGAGCAGGAACACCTGACATGACTGCCAATCGCCCTCTGTCCCGTGTTTCGCTGCGCCGCAAGGCGTGCGCGCTGGCCGCGTTCACGACGTTGGCCGCGACGCCCCTCGTCCCCAGCGCCGCCCACGCAGCCAGTCCCGATGCTTCGAGCTGGACGCTCGAGCGCCTGATGTCGACGCTCGGCCAGAAGAAGTCCGGCCATGCGGCGTTTGTCGAAACCAAATATCTTTCGATTGCCACCGAGCCCGTGAAGTCCTCCGGCGAACTGGTTTTCACCGCACCGGACCATCTGGAAAAGCGCACCGACAGCCCCAGGCCGGAAGATCTCATTGTGGACGGCGACAAGCTGACGATAGCCCGCAACGGCCACCGCTATACGCTCGCGCTGACGCAGTATCCGGAGCTGTCGGCGTTCATCGAAAGCATTCGCGCGACGCTCGCCGGCAACCGCTTTGCGCTCGAACAACTGTATAAGGTCGCGGTGACCGGCACGGGCGACGACTGGACGCTTACGCTCACGCCGCTCGATTCGCGCATGCTGAAAAAGATCAGCACGATCACGCTGACCGGCACGCGCGACCTGCTGCATACGGTCGCGATCCAGCAGGCCGACGGCGACCACTCGCTGATGCGTCTGCAAAACGACGCGGCCAACTGATGCGCGAACCGCTTTCCACCGCCACGCCGGCGCAAGGTCTCGGCCATGCGCTGCGGCAACGCGCAGTGCAGGTGTGGCTGGTGTTCCTGCTCGCCTGTGCGGCGGTGATCAGCCACACCACGTTTACCGCCGACCTGTCCGCCTTCCTGCCGCGCTCGCCGAGCGCCGGACAGCGCGTGCTGGTCGACCAGTTGCGCGACGGCCAGGTGTCGCGGCTGATTCTGGCGGGCATCGAGGGCGGCGATGCGGCCGGCCGGGCGGCGCTGTCGCGCCGCATGGCGGCCACCTTGCGAGGTGACGCGCAGTTCGCCTCGGTCAACAACGGCGAGCCGGTGAGCGAGGCGCGCGATCAGCGCTTTATCTTCGAACACCGCTATCTATTGAGCCCGGCGGTGACGCCGCAGCGCTTCTCGCCCGAGGGACTGCACCAGGCGCTCGGCGACAGTCTCGATCTGCTCGGCTCCTCGGCGGGCATGTTCACCAAGGACCTGCTGCCGCACGACCCGACCGGCGAAGTGACCACGCTCGTCAACCGCCTCGACAGCGGCGCGCAACCAAACGCGCAGGATGGCGTCTGGGCCTCGCGCGACGGCCGCCGCGCGGTGCTGGTCGTGCAGACCGCTGGCGCCGGTTCCGACACCGATGCCCAGGCTCGCGCGATCGCCGCGGTGAAGCGCGCCTTCGCTGCCGCTGCCGCCGGCCAGCCGAACGCCGCGTCATACCACCTGCTGATGACCGGACCTGGGGTGTTCTCCGTCGAGACGCGCGACAACATCAAGCACGACGTGGCCCGGCTCTCCGCCGTCAGCCTCGTGCTGATCGTCGCGCTGCTGCTGGTCGTGTACCGTTCGCCGCTCGCGCTGCTGCTCGGTTTGCTGCCGGTGCTATCGGGCGTCGCTGCGGGGCTCGCCGCGGTTAGCCTCGCGTTCGGCACCGTGCATGGCCTGACGCTCGGCTTCGGCACGACGCTGATCGGCGAAGCGGTGGATTACTCGATCTATCTGTTCGTGCAGTCCTCGCGCGTACAGGCGCGGACTGCGGGGCGCGGCGCCGCTGCGGTGACGGCAGCAACCACGACGGCGGGCGGCGACCCGGCGCTGCGCGAATGGATCGCCACCTACTGGCCGACCATTCGCCTCGGCGTGCTGACCTCGGTCTGCGGCTTCGCCTCGATGCTGTTCTCCGGCTTCCCCGGTCTCGTGCAACTGGGGCTGTATTCGATCGCCGGTCTGGCGAGCGCCGCGCTCGTCACGCGTTTTGTGCTGCCGCATCTGCGCGGCGCACGCTTTGCGATCCGCAACGTCGTGCCGCTCGGCGCCGCGCTTGCCTGTCTGACGGCCGCCGCGCCACGTTTGCGCTGGCTGCTGGCCGGGTTGCTGGCGGTGTCGGTGGCGACGCTCGCGTTGCATCGCGAGCAGATCTGGAGTCACGAACTGTCTGCGCTCAGCCCGGTATCGCGGCAAAGCCAGGCGCTCGATGAAAGCCTGCGAGCCGATCTCGGCGCACCCGATGTGCGCTATCTGGTGGTGATCTCGGGTGCAAGCCAGGAAGCCGTGCTCGAAGGCGCCGAGAAGGTCGCCGCGCAATTGCAGCCGCTGGTGGACCAGGGCGTGCTGGCAGGCTATGAAAATCCGGCGCTGTATCTGCCGAGCGTCGCCGCGCAGCGTGCGCGCCTCGCCAGCCTGCCGCCCGCCGACGTGCTCACGGCGAGGATGCGCGCGGCCGTCGCCAACCAGGCGATCAGCGTCAAACCCGAAGCATTCGCACCGTTTATCGAGGACGTTCAGGCCGCGCGCCGGCAACCGCTGCTGCAGCGCGCGGACCTGCAGGGCACCTCGATGGCGCTGGCCGTCGATGCATTGCTGACCGAGCGCGCGGGCCGCTGGAGCGCCATGCTGTCGCTGCGCGCACCGGCTCGCGCGGCCGCCGCTGCAAGCGCGGAGCAAGCCGCCATCAGCGATGCACCGAGCCTCGACGCCGCGACGATCCGCGCCGCCGTGGCGCAGGCCCACGTGCCCGACGCGCTGTTCGTCGACATGAAGGCCGAGGCCGATCGCCTCTACATCGACTATGTGCGCGAAGACATTCATCTGTCGCTTGCCGGGCTTGGTGCGATTGTTGTGCTGCTGCTGATTGCGCTGCGCTCGCCGCAGGCGGTCGTGCGCACGCTCGCCCCGCTGCTGGCCGCCGTGCTGGTGGTAAGCGCAGGTCTCGCGCTGGCGGGTGAACAACTGACGATCCTGCATCTGATCGGCATGCTGCTGATCGTGGCGGTGGGGTCCAACTACGCGCTCTTTTTCAACCAGAAGGGCCACGCGATGAACGGGGCGCCGGCCATCGCGCCGCAAACGCTCGTCTCGCTGCTGATCGCCAATCTGGCGACGGTGGCCGGCTTCGGCCTTCTGGCGCTCGCCCGCGTGCCGCTTCTCAAGGCCTTCGGCCTGACGGTGGGACCCGGCGCGATTCTCGCGCTGCTGTTCTCGGCGATTCTCGCGCCCAGCATCACGAAGCACGCGGCGCAACGCTCCTCCGGCGCGGCCGTGCTCGACGAACCACGTCGTGGAGCGCGCGTATGAAATCCACCAGGCCGGACTCGCAAGCAGAAGGACAGCACGCGCCGCAGCCGCCCGAGGCCTTCAGCGCTTCCGCCGTGCCGCTCGCTCCCGGCACGGCGCGGCGCTGGAAGCCGTCGCCGTTCATCACCGGCTCGGCCGCGCTGCACGCCGGCGCGGCGGCGGCCGTGGTGTTGCAGCCGGCGCTCTGGCCGTGGGCGCTCGGCAGCGTCGTTGCCTCGCATCTCGCGTTGACGGCGGCCGGGTTGTGGCCGCGCAGCACGCTGCTCGGTCTCAACTGGACGGCCTTGCCGGAAAGCGCGGAGCGGCAGATCGCGCTGACCGTCGACGACGGACCGGACCCCGAGGTGACGCCACGCGTACTCGACCTGCTCGATCGCTACGACGCTCGCGCGACGTTCTTCTGCATCGGCGAAGTCGCGCGCCGCCATCCGCAGATTGTCGAAGCGATCGTCGCGCGCGGACATGCCGTCGAAAATCACAGTCAACGGCACCGGCACAACTTTTCGTTGCTCGGACCCCGCGCACTCGAACGTGAGATTGCAGCAGCGCAACAGACGCTGATGCAGCTCACCGGAACGCAACCGTTGTTCTTTCGCGCCCCCGCCGGTCTGCGCAATCCGTTTCTCGAACCGGTGCTGTGCCGGCTCGGACTGCAACTGGCGAGCTGGACCCGGCGCGGCTTCGACACCCGCACACGCGAGCCCGCCGTGGTGACGCGGCGCCTGCTGCATGGACTGGCGCCACGCGACATCCTGCTCGTGCACGACGGCCATCCGGCGCGCGACGCGCGCAACCAGCCGGTCGTGCTGGAGGTGCTGCCGGCGGTGCTCGCCGCGGCCGCCGCCGCGCAGTTGCGCTGCACCACGTTGCGCGCGGCGATTGTTCCTGGAGCCGGCGATGCGTGAGAGACAGCGTGAAAGGCGGCGTGAAAAACACCGCGAGCGCGTGGCGGCCTCGTGCGCCCATCCGCTTCGGAACACGCCGCCCAGCGTACTTCTGATGCGGCGCAGCAGCCAGACCCGTGCACGCCGTTTGCTACCATTGATAGTCAGGCTTGGGCGCCGTCGGCCGGGCCGCCGCGCCGGCGACTTGCGCCTCGTCCGCGTGGTCCATCGCTTCCCGCTGGCCGGCGCCGACCCATCGAACCCGTAACAGGACCGTATCGCAGTGAAACCTCTCCTGCTTTCGCACTTTACCGCCACGAGTTGTGTCGGCCGCGGACTCGACGCCACGCTCGCTGCGCTGCGCGCTCCGCGCGGCGGCCTCGCGCCGTGCCGCTTCGAGCGCGCGAGTCTCGACACCTGGGTCGGCGAGGTGGAAGGCGTCGATAGCGAACCCGTGCGCGCCGACCTGCGCGACTTCGAGTGCCGCAACAACCGGCTCGCGCAACTCGGCCTGACGCAGGACGGCTTTGCCGAGGCCGTAGCGGCGGCGGCACGGCGCTATGGCGCGAAGCGGGTCGGCGTGTTCATCGGCACCAGTACGGCCGGCATTCTGGAAACCGAGCTGGCTTACCAGCAGCGCGATCCAGAAAGCGGCGCCCTGCCCGCGAGTTTTCGCTACGCCGAGAGCCACACCCCCTACTCGGTGGCCGCTTTCGTACGCGCCTATTGCGCGCTGCAAGGACCGGCACTGGTGGTTTCGTCGGCCTGCTCGTCGGGCGCCAAGGTGTTCGGTTCGGCGCGGCGCATGCTCGCCGCCGGGCTGATCGATGCGGCCGTGGTCGGCGGCGTCGATTCGCTGTGTCTTACGACGCTGTACGGCTTCAACTCGCTCGAACTGCTGTCCGCGCAGCCTTGCCGGCCGTTCGACCTCAAGCGCAGCGGTATTTCAATCGGCGAAGCAGCCGCTTTCGCACTGCTCGAACGCCCGCAGGAAGCCGGCGAGGCGGTTGCGGGCGCACCGGTTGAGGACGGCGCGATCCTGCTCGCGGGCATCGGCGAATCGAGCGACGCGTATCACATGTCCTCGCCGCATCCGGACGGCCTCGGCGCCCGTCTCGCGATGGAACAGGCGCTCGCGGGCAGCGGCCTCAGCGCGCAGCAGATCGACTACATCAACCTGCATGGCACCGCCACTCCTAGCAACGACGCGGCCGAGAGCCGCGCGGTGACGGCCTTGTTCGACGGCACGCCATGCAGTTCGACCAAGGGGGCGACGGGCCACACGCTCGGCGCGGCCGGCGCGCTGGAAGCCGTGATCGCCGCGCTGGCCTTACGCGAACAGTGGCTGCCCGCCGGCATCAACACCACCGAGACCGACGCCGCGCTCGGACTCAACTACCTGCTGACGGGCCGGCCGGCTGCGCTGCGCACGGTCCTCAGCAATTCGTTTGGCTTTGGCGGCACCAATTGCAGCCTGCTGTTTGCACGCGCCGCTGCGGCGCGCAACGAAGGGGCCGCCGCATGATCGCCTTGCGTGCCTTTATCGAAAGTGTCGGGCTGCTTGGGCCTGGGCTGAACAACTGGCCCGACGCCCGCGAGGTGCTCGCCGGCCGCCGCGCCTATGTGCCGGCGCGCACCGCGGTTCCCGTGCCCGCCAGCCTGCCCTCCGCCGAACGGCGCCGCACCGGCACGGGCGTCAAGCTGGCGCTCGCGGTCGGCCTCGAGGCCGTGGCGGCGAGCGGCCGCGAGGCGGCGTCGCTGGCTACGGTGTTCGCCGCAGCGGGCGGCGACGGCCAGAACTGCCATGTGATCTGCGAGACGCTCGCAGGCGTCGACCGCGCGCTCTCGCCGACGCGCTTTCACAACTCCGTACACAACGCGCCGGCCGGCTACTGGAGCATCGCGACGCAGGCGATGGCGCCGTCCAATGTATTGTCGGCGTATGACGGCAGCTTTGCCGCGGGTCTGCTCGAAAGCGTCTGCCAGGTTGCGGTCGACAGCGTACCCACCCTGCTGATCGCCTTCGATACCGACTACCCGGCGCCGATGCGCGAGGTGCGGCCGATTCCCGATGCCTTCGGCGTAGCGCTGCTGCTCGCGCCGGCCGCCGGTGCGAACACGCTGGCCCGCATCGACGTGCAGCTCACCGATGCGAGCGCGAGCACGCTTGCCGCTGGCCAGCTCGAAGCGCTACGTCTCGGCAACCCCGCAGCCCGCGCGCTACCGTTGCTCGATGCGCTCGCATGCCGGCGTCCAACGAGCGTGGTGCTCGATTACCTGCAGGACGTTCAGTTGCAAGTCGACCTGACCCTGTCGGACCGTTCCGGCGAGTTGGCATCATGAATTCAGGCTTTGCTCTTTCGCCGCCGCTCGACCATGCGTGGATTGCCGCGCATATCCCGCACAGCGGCTCGATGTGCCTGCTCGACGAGGTCGTCGAGTGGGACGCCGAACGCATCCGCTGCACCGCGACGAGCCATCTCGACGTGCACAATCCGCTGCGTGCGCGCGGACGGCTCGCGGCGGTGTGCGGCGTCGAATACGCAGCCCAGGCGATGGCGGTGCATGGTGCGCTGCTAGGCGCGGGTGAGGAGCGTCCTCGCGCGGGGTTTCTTGCCAGCGTGCGGGATGTCGAGGCCCAGGTTGCCAGGCTGGATACGCTGGAGGGACCATTGAACATCGAAGCCGAGCGCGTGAGCGGCAATGGCAATCATATTCTGTACTGCTTTACATTACGCTGCGGCGCGCGCGTGCTGCTGACGGGCCGTGCCGCCGTCATGCTCGACGCCAGTGGCGCTACCCTAACAGCCGGCCTCGCGTTGAGCGCCGGCGCTACCTCAGGACCTGTCTTATGAAGAAGTTCAGACCATTGCTCATCGCGGTTACCGCACTCACCTTCGCTGCGCTCACGCCGCTGGCGCATGCCGACCTCTCCGAAGGCGCGCATCAGTTCAAGAGCGACGTGAAGACCGCCGGCAAGGAAACCGGACACGCAATCGGTCACGCCGGTCATGCGGTCGCAAATGGCGCGAAGACGGCCGGTCATGCGGTGGCGCATGGCGCGAAAAGCGCCGGCCACGCGGTTGCCCGCACCACCAAGCATGGGTACCACGCGACCAAGCAGTGGGTGAAGGACAAGACGTAACGAGCAGCGCTGCGCTCGCGCGGCGTCAAGCGGCGCGCCGCCCCCGCTCAATGCCTGACCAGCTCCTGCCCCACCGCATAGACCTCGCAGCGCGTTCCGCATCGCCGTGCGCGTCGCGCCCCTGGCTTGCCGCATCAGCGCATGTTGCCCGTATGGCCAAGCGAATAGCGTCCCGGCTGCGGCCACACCGTCAAGCCGTGCGGTTCCATGCCAACCGGAATCGACTGCACGTTGCCCGTCGTCGTATCGATCGCGTACACCACGTCGTCGAAGCGGCCGGAGAGCCACAGCATCTTGCCGTCGGCGCTGACATTGCCCATGTCGGGACTGCCGCCGCCGGGAATCGGCCACGTGACCAGCACCTTGCGGGTGGCGAAGTCGAGCACGGACACGCTGCCCTTGCCATGCTTCGGCCCGTGCACGAGGTTCGAGCCGCGGTTCGAGATATACAGCCGGGTGCCGTCGCGGCTCGGATACAGCCCGTGCGTGCCGACGCCGGTGTGAATGAAGCCGATTTTCGTGAAGCTGTCGCCGTCGACGAGGAACACGCCATCGGCCATCATGTCCGCGATATAGAACACCTTGCCGTCCGGCGAAATGCGGATGTCCTGCGGCATGCCCTTCGCCTCGAGTTGCAGATAGCCCACTACCTTGCGGTTCACCAGATCGATCTTGGCCAGCTTGCCGCCGAATTCGCAGGTGAACAGCGCATATTTGCCGTCAATCGAAAAATCCGCGTGGTTGATTCCCTTGCACTGCGGCACGTCGAGGCTCGACTTCAGCGCCATCGTGTGGGCGTCGCGAAAGTCGAGCCGGGCGCGCGCCTCGGCGACCACGATCGCTTCCTTGCCGTCCGGCGTGAAATACATGTTGTACGGATCGTCGACGCTCACCTCCTTGCCCGGCTTGCCGGTCTTCGGGTCGACCGGCGTCAGGCTGCCGTCGGGCCGACCCTCGGCGTTGTTCGCTACCCACAGCGTCTGCAAGTCCCAGGACGGCACCACGTGCTGCGGGCTGTAGCCGACCTTGAACTTGTCCACCACCTTGAGGGTGGCCGGGTCGATCACATACACGTCGTTCGAGCGCAGGTTGGGCACATAGACCCGCGGCAACGCTCCCGCGACCGCTGGGCTCAGACGATTGACGCCCGCCTCGCTGTACAGGTTGGCGGCATTGACCACCGGCGGCATGCCGGCGACGGTCGCCACGCTGGAAGCAGCCGCGGCGAGATTCGCCATCCATAGACCCGAAAGAACAATGCCGGCCGACGATGCAAGCCGCGCCCAGCGACTGGAACGAAAAACCATAGCGATCGACTCCACGAATGAACAAGGCGGAACGGATAACGAAAACGTGCAATGCGGAGAGCGCCTGCCGACGGTTGCTGAAAGTTGCCGAGGCACAACGCTACGTCCATCCTGTGCCGCGCGGGCAGCGCTTCGATGCGGCGCCCGCGCCGGCGTCACGGCAAGCTTCGGCCTTAGCGCCCGGCCGTCTCTCGCTTGATCGCCTCGACGGTGCGCGACACGATCGCGTCGACGCCTAGCTGACCCAGCTCGGCGCTCGCCCGGCGCGGATCGCCACCGTAGACGCCGTCGGCCGGGCCGAGTTTCGGCCCACTGCGCAACTGTTCGAGACGCACCATCTGCGGCGCGACCGCAAGCAGCAGCGAGGTGTCGGCGAGGCCCGCATGGGTGCCGATCTCGTCGTCGTGAAAGCCGTGCTCGCGCAGGATCGCGCTGTAGCCGTCCGAACTCGTGCCGTAGTACTCCGGCGGCACGAAAGCCCGCGCCGGCGTGCCGGCCCATGACTTGTTCAGTTGCGCGACAGCCCGCTTGATGTCGTTCTGGTAGCCGCCGTGGTCGCCGAGAAACACGATGTTCCTGAAGCCGTGCACGGCAAAGCTGTTGGCGGCGGACTCGAGCATCTTCTCGAAGACGTCGTCCGGAATCGTGATGGTGCCGGGAAAGCGCATGTGGGAAGTCGGCGGCGCATAGCCGCCCTCCGGCACATAGGCGATGATCGGCGCGACCAGCGCATTGCCGAGCCCCTGCGCGATACGCTGCGACAGTACCGCGACGCGCGCGTTGTGCTTGCCGAGCGCGACATCGGGCCCGCTTTGCTCGGTGCCGCCGATCGGAATGATGATGGTGGTTTTGCCCGCCTGAACTTCGTCGCGCACCTCGGTCCAGGTCAGATTTTCGAGGAACACGGTTTTCGGCGCCTGCGCGCCGGCGGTCTGTATAACGGCCTGTGAAGCGATCAGCAGAACAACCGACGCGAAGGTTCGCCGCAGTGACAAGCGCATGAGGAGTCCCATCCCGGAGATTTGACGACGCCTGTGAGTATATCCGCCGCTACTGCTCGCGCAGGGGCCCTTGCTGCGCGTTTGTCGGCAAATGTTGACGGGCGATAAGGCGTCGCGCCGCGGGTTATCCCTGATCTCTACTTAGCCACAAAACCTTTCTTTTTTCTTTCAATATTCTTTCTGTTGCTGTCAAATACGATCTTCGTTAAACGCCAGGAGACCTTTTCATGTCGCATTTCATGCAAGGCGCGGTGACGCTGGGCGGCTGTATCGGCGTGTTCACGCTGGTCGTCGCGGTGATCGAGATGTTCGGGGGATAAGCCGCACAAGAGCCGTGTGCACGGCTCTTGTGCCTTAAACCGGCGCCGGATTGCGTTCGGCAAACCCTTCCTGATGCCAGTACGGATATGCGGGCCGCACCGCGCTCGCGGCGTCGAGCTTCGCCATCTGCTCAGGGCTCAGGTTCCAGCCCACTGCGCCGAGGTTCTGCCGCAACTGTTCCTCGTTGCGCGCGCCGATCAGCACGGTCGACACCGTGGGCCGTTGCAACAGCCAGTTCAAGGCAATCTGCGGCACGGTCTTGCCGGTTTCGGCCGCCACTTCGCCGATCGCGTCGAGTACGCGGAACAGATAATCTTCCGGCACCGGCGGCCCCATGTCGGAGGTCTTATGCAGGCGGCTCGTTTCCGGCAGCGGCTGACCGCGTTTGAGCTTGCCGGTCAGCCTGCCCCAGCCGAGCGGACTCCACACCACCGCACCCACGCCCTGGTCGAGGCCAAGCGGCATCAGTTCCCACTCGTAGTCGCGTCCCACCAGCGAGTAATACGCCTGATTGGCGACGTAACGCGGATAGCCATAACGGTCCGCGACATCCTGCGATTTCATCAGGTGCCAGCCGGAGAAATTCGACACGCCGGTGTAGCGGATCTTGCCTGCGCGTACCAGATCGTCGAGTGTCGACAGGACTTCGGCGACCGGTGTTCTGGCGTCGAAACCGTGCAACTGGAACAGGTCGATATAGTCGGTTTGCAGCCGCTTCAAGGCGGCGTCGACGGCCTGAATCAGGTGAAAGCGCGATGAGCCGACGCTGTTCGGTGCATCATCGAAGCGGAAGGTCGCCTTGGTCGAGAGGATGACCTTGTCGCGCTTGCCCTTGATGGCTTCGCCGAGCACCGCTTCGGAGGCGCCGCTCGAATAGATGTCGGCGCTATCGAACATCGACACGCCCGCATCGAGACAGATATCGATCAGGCGACGTGCTTCGGCCACATCGGTTGCGCCCCACGCCTCGAAGAATTCGCCCTTGCCGCCAAACGTGCCGGTGCCGAAACTGAGTACCGGGACCTTGAAACCGGATGCGCCCAAATGTCTGTATTCCATCGAAGCCCTCTATCTGGTTGCCATGGGTTGCCATTGCGTGGCCAACGGGTTGCGCTCGGCCAACGGAGGGTTAGTCTACGCGTGTCGTACGAATCGCGCCGGTGAGCCGGCAACCGGCAGGGTTTGGAACGCGCTGGCCGCCCGTCGCTACGCGCAGGTCACCAGCGCATGCAGTTCGTCGATATTGAAGGGCTTGGCCAGAATCGCGACACCGATATGTTTGGCCCGTTCCAGCTCGTCGGCATAGCCCGTCATCAAGGCGATCTTCTGTGCCGGCCACTCGCTGCGCACCCGTTCGGCGAGGTCGACGCCGTTCAGCTTGCCGGGCATCTGGATGTCGGAGAGCACCAGTTCGAACCGTTCGCCGGCGCTGAGCACATCGAGCGCCCGGTCGGCGGTGACCTCGTGATGCACCGCGCAGCCGAACGTTTGCAGCACGGCAGCGATGCCCGCCGCCACGTCCTCGTTGTCTTCCACGAGCAGCACCATGCCTTGCGAGCCGGCGTGCTCGTCGAGCGATGCTTCGTGGGCCGCCGTCGCGGCCGCGCGGGCTTCGCGCAGCCGCGGCAAATACAGCCGCACGGTCGTGCCGCTGCCGACCACGCTGTCGATCTTCGCGGTGCCGCCCGACTGCTCGCACATGGCGAGGACCTGGACCAGCCCGAGGCCCGTGCCAGTCCCCGTCAGCTTGGTGGTGAACAACGGTTCGAAGGCGCGGTGCGCGACCGATTCGATCATGCCCTCGCCGTCGTCGGAGCAGGAAATCAGCACATACTCGCCGTCCGGCAACAGCGTGTCGCTCGAGACCAGCCGGACGTTCTGGCAGCGAATCACAAAACGCCCGCCGTGCGGCATCGCATCGCGCGAGTTGACCGCGAGATTCATGAGCGCGAATTCGAGTTCGGTCGGGTCGGCCAGCACCCGCCAGATACCCACCACCAGGCTGACGCTCACCTGGACCTTGTCGCCCACTGCCGAATCGATCAGCGGGGCGGCGCCCGGCAGCCATTTTGCCAGGTCGATCGGCTCCTGCTTGAGCGGCTGTTTGCGCGCCACGCTCAGGAGCCGTCGCGTTAGCGCCTCGGCCCTGGCGATGGCGCTCTCCACCGCCCCGACCTCGTTTTCCAGGTTCCTGAAGCCCTTGTAGCGCGCCATTTGCATGTTCGACGACACCACCATCAGCAGGTTGTTGAAGTCGTGTGCGACATTGGCGACCAGATTGCCGAGCGCACCCATGCGCTGCAACTGGCGAGTCGAGGCTTCGGCCGAAAGGCGCATGGCCACTTCGCCTTGCCAGCGCTCCCACGCCAGCCGCTCGGTGTCGAGCTGACGCAGCGAGAAGAACACCAGCAGCCAGATGGCGAGGCACGGCACCGCCGTGATGGCGCCGATCAGCAGGAAGTGCTGCCACCACTGCTGGAAAATCGCGGCCGTGGTGTAAGCGCT
Source organism: Paraburkholderia sp. SSBN10T (assembly GCF_056619545.1). Lineage (NCBI taxonomy): Bacteria > Pseudomonadati > Pseudomonadota > Betaproteobacteria > Burkholderiales > Burkholderiaceae > Paraburkholderia > Paraburkholderia sp. SSBN10T. The sequence continues at coordinate 51,800 of NZ_JBWQQI010000032.1, read as the reverse complement.
CATCACATACAGCGGATAGTCGCCGACCCGTCTGAAGGCCAGCAGCCGCTCGATGCCGTCGACGCTCGAAGTCATGCGCACGTGACCGAACAGCTCCTTGTCGCGCAGCGCATCGGTAAACGGCGTATGGGCCGATGGCGAAGCGCCCGGCGGCCAGCCGGGATAGCGCACCAGCAACTGGCCGTCCTGGCGGTACAGGCCGAGCGCGAGCGAAGGGTCGCCGCCCGTCAGGTCCTGGTAAAAACGCGAGAAGTAAGCGCTGCGCAAGGCGATCGACACCGCACCGAGAAACCGGCCGTCGGCCGACGAGCGCCCCAGCGTCATGATCAGCACACCGGTCTGCGAGACCGGGCCGTACATCGGCAGCGAGAAGTAAGGTTCGGGGCGAATCGCCCGCGCCGCAACGAAATCGTCGCGCGTGCCGATCGACAGTGCAGGCGCCGGATAGGTACGGCTATTGACCAGCAGCTTGCCGTCGGCACCGAAGATCGCAATCGTCGCCACCTGCGGGAAGCCGCCGCCAATCAGGCGCAGGCGCTGATGCAGCTCGCTTTCGTGGGCGCGAATCGCGGCATCGTCTTCATCGTCGAGCAGTTCGAGAATGCGGGCGCTGATCTGCTGGTTGAGGTCGAGCACCTTGACGGCCTGCTCTTCAGTTACACGCGCAAGGCGGTCAATCATGTTGTCCAGGTCGGCCACCCGGCGCTGATAATCGAGGTAGCCGTAACCCGCCAGACAGGCAAGCGGAAACACGATTGAGACGACGAGCACCACGAGCAGGACGCGCCGCGTCGCAGCAAAGTTGCGTAACGGCAGCGGTAAGTCCGCGACGGCGCGCTCCGCGTGTTGCACGTGACGATCTCCTGCGAAGGAAGATTGATCCAGTGTAGGCTGCACTGCCCGGTTCGGCTTGGCCTGACTGTACGACAGCCCGCGCGGCAATACAAACATCTGGCGTGATCGGCAGGTTCAATGGCGTCGGCTTGCGAGCCGTAGCGCTTGCGTGCTGTCTTGCGGGATCTTTTGTGGACTCGGCGCCGTGAAAGACGCGCAGGAGCGGCCCCTTTGATTGCGGCACCCAATACACACGTTTAGATCAGCCGTTTGGCTCACAACGCTTGAGGAATGCTTACCGTTCTTCGCAGCGGCGCTATTAGGGTTTTCCTTTTTCGTTGGCGTTGGTACGCGCCCCTGCTTCGATGCGCGCCAGCTTTCCCATAAGAGCCCGCTCATTTCGTTGTTCTGACAATATGCGTCGTCATTGCCCTGCTGGGTGCGGCCGAACTCGTCGCCGGTGAGGGTCATCGGCCTGCCTTGCTCTTTCCGGGGAACCTCAGCGCCGTGCCGTCGCCGCTTCGAGCACGCGCAGCAGACGCTGCGGCGAAAGCGGCTTCGCGCAATGCGCATCGAACCCCACGGCTTTCGCGCGGGCCCGGTCGTCCGCTGAAGAGAATGCCGTGCATGCCACCAGCAGCATATGCGAAGTAGAAGGATCGGCGCGCAGCCGTCTTGCCAGTTCGAAACCGTCGAGTCCCGGCATCTTGATGTCGAGCACTACCGCGAACGGTTGCCATTCGCCGGCCACGCCGCAGACCGTCAGCGGATCGTCCAGCGCGCGACACTCGAAGCCGTCCGCGGTAAGCAGCAGTTGCAATGCGTCGGCGGCCTCGCGATAGTCGTCGACCACCAGCACACGGCGATGCGACACGCTCGCGTGGGCGATCGAGCGCCACACCACCACATCATCGTTATCGTTCATCCCGTAGTTTGCGGTCACTGTTTTCTCCTCGGCACCAGGAGCAGGCACCTCGGATCATAGCTGCAAGATTCGCTCCTGATAGCGACGCGGCAGGCCTCACATCCAGGTGTTCTGCTCGAACACCGAGGCTGCATGGCCCTGGCCGATGCAGGTGGCATAACCGGCGGCGTCGATGGCTATGCGGCACACCGTAACGCCTGCGTCGAAGGTGCAAGAAGTATCAAAACGCCCCTGGCCTGACCACCCTCGGAAAACCCTTGTGGGCGCAACCACAGGCACCTGGTCACGGATTCTGCATAAGGATCAGGGAAAGTCCCGATTCGCCGTGTATCAGGCACAGCGCGTGCATCAAAAGAAAAAAGCATTCGGCCGGCTCGCCACGGCGAGGCCGGCCTGAATGCTTTCGCAGCGATCGTGCCTGAACTACTTGCGCTGCACGCTTGCAATCTGCTGCTTCGCGGCGTCGTAGACATGCTCCGGCGTAAAGCCGAACTTGCGCTTCAGATCGGCCAGCGGCGCGGACGCACCGAACGTATGCATCACCACTTTCGCCCCGAGACGTCCCACATAGCGGTCCCAGCCGAGTTCCGCCGCTTGCTCGACGCAGACCCGCGCTTCCACCTCCGGCGGCAGCACCGCATCCTTATACGCCGCATCCTGGGCCTCGAAGATGTCCCACGACGGCATCGACACCACCCGTGCGGCGATGCCCTCGCCCTTCAGCCTTTCGTAGACATCCACGCAAATCGACACCTCGCTGCCGGTTGCGAGCAGCAGCACTTGCGGCTTCGTGCCCGCCGCGGCATCGGCCAGCACGTAGGCGCCTTTGCGCACCCCTTCGGCCGACGCGTACTGGCTGCGATCGAAGGTGGGCAACGGCTGGCGCGTCAGCACGATGCACGACGGATGACGCGGTTTCGACAAGGCCACGCGCCAGGCTTGCGCAACCTCGTTGGCATCCGCGGGACGCAGCACAGTGAGCCCCGGCACGCCGCGCAGCGACGCCAGTTGTTCGATCGGCTGGTGAGTCGGACCGTCCTCGCCCACGCCGATCGAATCGTGTGTGAACACGTAGATCGCCGGTACTTCCATGATGGCCGACAAGCGGATCGGCGGCTTCATGTAGTCGCTGAAAATCAGGAACGTCGAACCATAGGCGCGCAGGTTCGAGAGCGCGAGGCCGTTGACGACCGCTCCCATGCCGTGCTCGCGAATCCCGAAGTGCAGATTGCGGCCGCCGTAGCTGTCATGTTCGAAGCTGCCCGCGCCTTCGAACTTCAGATTGGTCTTGGTGGACGGCGAGAGGTCGGCCGCGCCGCCGAGCAGCCACGGCACGCGTGCGGCGATCGCGTTGAGCACCTTGCCGGATGCATCGCGCGAGGCGACGCCTTTGGGGTCTGCATCGAAGGTAGGGATATCGGCGTCCCAGCCGTCCGGCAACTCATGCGCTTCGATCTGTGCGAACTCGCGCGCGAGGTCCGGATACTTTTGCCGGTAGGTGTCCAACTTCGCCAGCCACGCGTGGCGCGCTGCCTTGCCGCGTGCGCCGATGCCCTCGGCAAAGCGCGCCATGACGCCGTCCGGCACATAGAACTTCTTGTCCTCCGGCCAGCCGTAAAAGCGCTTGGCCGCAGCCACTTCTGCGTCGCCGAGCGGCTCGCCGTGCGCAGCCGAGGTGTCCTGCTTGTTGGGCGCGCCCCAGCCGATAATGCTGTTGACCACGATCAGCGTCGGCTTGCCGGTGACGCTTTTTGCTTCGGTAAACGCGGCTTCCAGGGCGGCGGCGTCGTTCGCGTCGCTGACGTGGATGGTATGCCAGCGGTAGCCGTGAAAGCGCGCCTCCACGTCGTCGCTGTAGGCGAGATCCGTGTGCCCTTCGATCGTCACGCGGTTGCTGTCGTAGATCCAGGTCAGGTTCGATAACTGCAGATGGCCCGCCAGCGAGGCTGCCTCGTGCGAGATGCCTTCCATCATGTCGCCGTCGCCACATAGCGCGTAGACGTGGTAATCGAACAGCGGCGCATCGCTGCGGTTAAAACGCGTTTCGTACCAGCGTGCCGCCATCGCCATGCCGACGCTATTGCCGAGGCCCTGGCCGAGCGGGCCGGTGGTGGTCTCGACACCGCTAGTCAGGCGGTATTCGGGGTGCCCCGGTGTGTTGCTGTCGAGCTGGCGAAACTGCTTGATGTCGTCCAGCGACACGGCGGGTGCGCCGGTCGGCTTGCCGTGTTCGTCAAGCGCCTTGACGCCCGCCAGATGCAACAGCGAATACAGCAGCATCGACGCATGCCCCACCGACAGCACGAAGCGGTCGCGATTGGGCCACAGCGGCTCGTCGGGGTCGTAGCGCAGATGGTTCTGCCACAGATGGTAGGCCACCGGCGCCAGCGCCATCGGCGTGCCGGGGTGGCCGGAATTCGCCTTTTGCACGGCATCCATCGAGAGCGTACGGATCGTATTGATGCATAGCTGATCGAGGGAAGGATCGTTTTGCATGGGAAGCTCCTGTTCGACGGGTAACGACGTCACGCTGCAGCGACAGGCGCCGCAGTGAAACGCGCTGCAATGAACATTCCTTGCGGGAACGGACCGCCAAAACAGCTCGTGTGGAACAACCCGTGCGGGACGGTACGCCGGCGGCCAACCGTCCGATCATGCGCCGATACGCGGCAATCGCCAACTGGATGGCGCGCAACGATTAGGGCCTGTTCACGCGAATAACGGGCTTGCGCCGGCCGCCAGAAGGGCCGAGCGCAAGGATTGCGACGAAGCGAATACCCAACGTATTCGCAAGGAGCATGACGCAGCAATCGGCCCTTCTGGCGGCCACCCACATTGCCGTCGCGCAGCTTTCAAAGCTTGCGGCGATGCGGGCACCTTTAGCCGAACGCGCCCACCACAATGCGCGCCGCCGCCGCGACCACGTCGTCGCGCGCCTTCGCATCCTGCTGCGCTTGCGTGTGATAGATGCCGAGAACGATCGGCGGACGGGACGGCGGCCAGATCAGTCCGAGATCGTCGGCGGTGCCGTAGTCGCCGGTGCCGGTCTTGTCGCCGCTGGTCCAGTCCGCGGGAAGCGCCGCGCCGATCCGTTTCGAACCCATCTTGTTGCCGCGCAGCCAGTCGAGCAATTGCGTGCGCTGCGCGAGCGGCAGCGCCTCGCCGAGCGTCAGCGCCTGCAGACTGCGAACCATCGCCGCGGGCGTGGCGGTGTCGCGCGGATCGCCGGGCACCGCATCGTTCAGCGAGGTCTCCAGCCGGTCCAGCCGGAACGAGGCATTGCCGATCGAGCGCGCATACCCGGTGACGGCATCCGGGCCGCCTAGCAACCCGATCAACAGATTGGCGGCCGTGTTGTCGCTGCGCTGGATCGCCGCGGCGCACAGTTCGGCCACCGTCATGCCGTCGCCGACGTGCTCGGCCGTCACGGCCGAGTAACGCACCACGTCGCTTTGCGCGTAGTGAATGCGTTGCTGCATGAACCCCGCCACTTGCGTGCTGCGCGCGAGAATCGCGCCGATCAGGATCACCTTGAAGGTGCTGCAGAACGGAAAGCGCTCGTCGGCGCGGTAGCCGATCTGCGCAGCGTTGGCGGTATTCAGCGCAAACACGCCCAGCCGTCCGCCGGCGGCCTGTTCGAGCTGGGCGAGCCGCGCTTCGGGCGAATCGGCATCGGCCGCGGGCGTTTGCGCCGCGCGGGCGCCGATCGCGAGCGTGAGCGTGAGCGGAACCGTAGCGGCAATGCGCAACCATGAACGGCGGTGTTGAAAGCAGGTCATCAGATCAGGATAGTCTCGTGGCGACGGGTCCCGGCAATTAATCCTGGTGACTAATCCGGGTAACCCATCGCGGCAATTGAAGGATGGACGCAAGCGCCCCATGAACACGCGACTATCGTCCCTTTGCGCGCCGCCCGCAAACGAGGATAATTTGGCTCAGGGTAAAGAAAATCTTTTGGCTGGTCTTCCATGCGTCCACATCTGCCGCTCAATGCGCTACGCGCCTTCGAATCGTCGGCGCGCCACCTGAGCTTTACGCGCGCCGCGCTCGAACTGAACGTGACGCAGGCGGCCGTCAGCCAGCAGGTTCGCATGCTCGAAGAGCGGCTCGGCGCCGCGCTGTTCAAGCGGCTGCCCCGCGGGCTGGGCATGACCGACGAAGGCCGTGCGCTGCTGCCGGTCCTGAGCGACGCGTTCGGCCGCATCGAGAGCGTGCTCAAGCAGTTCGAAGGGGGACATTTTCACGAGGTGCTGACGGTGGGCGTGGTCGGCACTTTCGCGGTCGGCTGGCTGATGCCGCGGCTCAAAGCGTTTCGCGAGGCGCATCCATTCGTGGAGTTGCGCCTCCTGACCCATAACAATCTCGTGGATCTCGCGGCGGAAGGACTGGACTTCGCGATCCGCTTCGGCAAAGGCATCTGGCCGGGTACTCACAACGAGTTGCTGCTCGACGCGCCGCTCAGCGTGCTATGTGCGCCGGAGATCGCGCGCAGGCTGGCGGCGCCGGGCGAGCTCGCGCGGGAAACCCTGCTGCGCTCGTATCGCGCCGACGAATGGAGCCTCTGGCTCGCCGCCGCCGGGCTCGAACCGTGGAGCGTCAACGGTCCGGTGTTCGATTCGTCGCGCCTGATGGTGGAGGCCGCGGTGCAAGGCGCCGGGGTCGCGCTGGCGCCGCCGCGCATGTTCGAGCGCGAGTTGCAAAGCGGCGCGCTGGTGTGCCCGTTCGAAACCGAAGTGAAAACCGGCAGCTACTGGCTGACGCGCCTGAAGTCGCGCCGCATGGCGCCCGCGATGGAGGTGTTTCGTAACTGGATACTGACGCAGGCCAACGCGATGGAGTTGGCCGATTGATTCGTGATTGATGCAGCCGTGCTTGACGCAGCGCATCGGCATAACATCGACAACCAGGCTTCCCGTCAAGCTACTCGCCGATCCACGACCCGCGCAGATCGCTGTCGTGCAGCAGTTGCAGCAAGGTGCCCGCCGGACGGCTGAGCCGTTTCGCGGCGAGCGCGATGAATTCGACCGCCGGCAAGACGGGCAGACTGGCATTGTTGACCGGCGGCGCGAGGCCGCGCGCGGCCAGATACTGCGGCCGCACGGTGATGCCCAGGCCGCCGCGCGCCGCGGCAATGCAGCCCGCGTGGCTGCTGCTCGTACACACCACCTGCCAGCTAAAGCCCGCTTCGGCGAGCGCATCCAGCACCACGGCACGCGTCACGCTCGGCTCGGCCACGAGGATCAGCGGTAGCGGCTGCGTCATATCCACCAGCGTGCCGGTGCGCGCCAGCCACTCGAGCCGCCCCGTGAAGAGCGGCACGCCGCGCCGGTCGCCCAGACGCCGTTTGCCGACCAGCAGGTCGATCGAGCCGGCATCCAGCAGTTCGTAAAGCTTGCCGGTCATGCCGATGGTGATCTCCAGCTCCACGTCCGGATGCGCGTTGCGAAACGCCGCGAGCACGGTGGGCAGCGGCCCGAGCGCGACGTCATCCGAGGATCCGAGGCGCACCCGGCCTCGCAGGCGCGGCGCGCGAAACTGCGATTCGGCGCGCCTGATGGCCTGCAGGATCACGCTGGCATGGGCGAGCATCGCCTCGCCGTCGGGTGTCATGGCGAGCGAATGGGTGTCGCGCACGAACACGCGCCGGCCGATCTCGTGTTCCAGACGGCGTATGTGCTCGCTCACGCTCGACTGCGTGAGGCCGAGCTGGCGCCCCGCCTCCGTGAAGCTATGGCACGCGGCGACGGTGGCGAACGTCTTGAGCCAGACTGGATTGAGCATGCGCCATTGTTATCGGCAAAGGCGATAACAGTCAACGCCCCTAGTGGGGTTCCCGATTGACCTGCATGTCAATATGATGTCGCCATACCCAACCACTGCCCTGCATATCCCCTGCCCCGCCACGCTGCGGTGCAAGACGCCTGAGGCGGCCCCGCTTGCCGAGAAGTTCACATGAGTAAGGATTCAAGCCAGACTGCGCTGCTCTGGATCGTCGCTGCCGGTTTTTTCATGCAGTCGCTCGATACCACGATCGTCAACACCGCGCTGCCTTCCATCGCCCATAGCCTGCACGAACGGCCGCTGGCGATGCAGCCGGTGATCGTCGCCTACACGCTCACCATGGCGATGCTCACGCCCGCCTCGGGCTGGCTCGCCGATCGCTTCGGCACGCGCCGGGTCTACTTCGCGGCGATCCTGATCTTCGTGCTCGGCTCGCTCTGCTGCTCGAGTGCTCACACGCTGGGGCAACTGGTGATCGCCCGGGTGCTGCAAGGCATCGGCGGTTCGATGCTGCTGCCCATCGGGCGCCTTGCCGTGCTGCGCAGCGTCTCCGGCGAGCAGTATGTGTCGGCGCTGGCGTTTATCTCGGTGGCCGGACAGGTTGGGCCGATCGTCGGGCCGACCCTCGGCGGCTGGTTCGTCGAAGCCATCTCCTGGCACTGGATTTTCCTGATCAACCTGCCGATCGGCGCCATCGGCCTGTTCGCCGTGCATCGCTATCTGCCGCGCAGCACCACGTCGGCCGCGCCGCCCTTCGATCTGGCCGGCTGCGCACTGCTCTCGCTGTGCATGATCGCCTTCTCGCTCGCCGTGGATACGCCGGTGCAGGCGCATCGCGCCGCCTGGGCCACGGGGCTGTTCGTCCTCGGCCTCGTCGCCGCCCTCGCCTATGTGCCCTACGCGAAGCGCCGCGCCAATCCGCTGTTCAAGCTCAAACTGTTTAGCGAACCTAACTTCAGTGTCGGGCTGATCGGCAATCTGGTGTGCCGGATCGGTTCAAGCGCGGTGCCGTTTCTGCTGCCTTTGCTGATGCAATTGCAGCTCGGGTATACGCCGCTGCACTCCGGCATGATGATGTTGCCGGCGGCGCTTGCCGGCACCGTCGCCAAGCGCTGGATCGCGCCGCTGATCCGGCGCTACGGCTACGACACGTTCCTGCTGGTCAACACGGTGGTGGTGGGCTCGGCGATCGTCGCGTTCGCGCTGATCTCGCGCGGCACGCCGCTGGTGGTCGAAATTGCCGTGCTCGTGGTGTTCGGCGCGGCCAATTCGATGCAGTTCGCGGCCATGAACAGCGTCACCCTGAAGGGGCTCTCGCACGAGGACGCCGGCAGCGGCAACAGCCTGTTCTCGATGGTGCAGATGCTGGCCATGGGGCTGGGCGTGTCGATCGGCGGTGGACTCGTCAACCTGTTCTCGGCGCAACTCGGCTCGGCGGCGCTCGGCTTCCGGTTCAGCTTTGTGTGCGTCGGCGTGATTACGCTGGTGTCCGCGCTGGTGTTTCGCCGCCTAGAAGAAACGCCGCCGGCGCCGGCTCGCGTGGGACGCGCAGCGCCTAGCGCGGGGCGCTGAGTCCGGTGTGACGACGACTCGGCTCGCGGCTGGACGCCGGGCGGCGTCCAGCGTCCACATGGCTTAACGGATGTGATCGCCGAACAGACCGAGCAAGCCAATCACGATCAGATACAGGGCCACGATGTAGTTGAGCAGGCGCGGCACTGCGAGGATCAGAATGCCGGCAATCAGCGCCGCGAGCGGGCCCACGTTTGTCACGATATGCATGGTTTTTTCTCCTGGGTCATCAACAGCGGAAAATGCTGTTCGTTCGGCTCAGCGGCCGGACAGCGGCGCACTATGCCGTAGATGCAGCGGGTTCGCTCGCACTGCAGCGAACCCGGCTTCGGCGGCTCGTGGAGCCGATAGCTGTGGAGTAGCAATCCGGGTGCCCGGCCCGCCAGGGCGGTCGCAATGCGGCGCAGCGCCTGGTAGCCGAGTGCTGCGTTCCGGATGAGCGCATTGAAGCGGCCGGGCCGATTGACCGCACCGGCCAAGGCCCGGACCGTCGCCTGATCGAGCGAGCGCAGTGCGCGAACGCCGCCTATCTGCTAACCTGATTGTCTCCGAACTACAGCGTCCTCAGGCGCGTTTCTCATGCCCATTCGGCCCACAACTGCTGCGCGCAAGCTTGCCACCGGTGCCACGCTTGCCGCACTACTCTCGCTTCCCTGCGTCGCCTTCTCTCAAGTGCAGGCGGTCACCAACGAACCTGTCAACCTGCTGGCCGGACCGGGCGACGATTATCCGGTGGTGGCCGGACTCGCGCCCAATCAGCCCGTCGAAGTGATGGGCTGCGTGAGCACCTACGAATGGTGCGACGTAGTGCTCGACGACCTGCGCGGCTGGGTCTACGGCGGCGCCCTCACGTATCCGTATCAAGGCAGCTATGTGCCGTTGCTCAGCTACGGCTCGGTAATCGGCTTGCCGGTGGTGGTGTTCTCGTTCGACACGTACTGGGACCGCTACTATCGGGGCCGGCCGTGGTACGGCGATCGTGACCGCTGGCGCCATGTCGGGCCACCCGGCAATCCTGGTCGTCCATATCAGCAGCCGCCGGGCCAGCCGCATCCGAACGGCGGCCCGCCGATGCAGGGGCAAGGCCAGCCGGTGTACCGCCCGAATGCCGGGCCGATACCGCACGGCGAACAGCCGCAGCCGCAAGGACAGCCACAGCAGTTTGGCCGTCCCCCGGCTCAGGTGCAGCAGCAACCTCGCCCGCAGATGCAGCAGCCACAGCAGCAGCCGCAACAGTTCGGCCACCCGCCGGCTCAAGTGCAGCAGCAGCCTCGCCCGCAGATGCAGCAGCCACAGCAACAGCCGCAACAGTTCGGCCGCCCGCCGGCTCAGGAGCGTCCGCAGCAGCAACCGCAGGGACGCGGACAGCAGAACGAGGGACACCGCGAGCCGCAGCAGTAGCCTCGATCGCGCGCTGCGGCCCAGACACCCGCGGCCGGGAGGCAATTCCGGCTTGCGGGCTGCTGTGAGCCCCGGCGCGCGCCGTGAAGATTCGGTATGCTCGCTGATGTAGCGTGGCTGACACGGCCATGCGCCTCATGCGTCTTACGCGACCGATCTCACTGCACGGAGTCCATCTTGTCCGACGAACCCAACCCCTCCCCGGCGCGCGCCCAGGCCGACATCGATCCGGACCTGCTCGAAGTCGCGCGCGAAGTCTTCGAAGTGGCCCGGCGCGGCGATTCGGCGACGCTCGCTGCGATCATCCAGAAAGGCGTGCCGCCTAACCTGCGCAACGAAAAAGGCGACAGCCTGCTGATGCTGGCGAGCTATCACGGTCACGCCGACGCGGTGCGCACACTGATCGAACACGGTGCGGACCCGGATCTGCGCAACGACAACGGTCAGAGCCCGATTGCCGGTGCCGCCTTCAAAGGCTTCAAGGAAGTCGTCGCAGCGCTGCTCGCGGCAGGCGCCGATGTCGAAGGGGCATCGCCCGATGGCCGCACTGCACTGATGATTGCGGCGATGTTCAATCGCACGGAGATCGTCGAGCTGCTGATCGCTCACGGCGCCGATCCGCAGGCGCGCGACGCGTCGGGTACCACGCCGCTCGATGCCGCGAGGCGGATGGGCGCGCCCGACACGCCGGCGCAGCTCACTCCCGGTCGAGGGCATTAGGGCAATGGCCGTCGTCATCGAGATCTGCGATCCTGGTGCGACGAAGCTGCGTGACGACCAGATCGCCACGGCGGCGCTCATGCGCCTTGCGTGGGATGCCTGGGTGCCGCGCGACGCGTTCGAGGTCACGGTGCACGAGGGGTGGCTGACGCTGGCGGGTCAGGTCGAGCGGGATCAGCAGAAAGTAGCCGCACTGGAGGATGTCAGGCGGCTGTTCGGGGTGGCAGGCGTATCCGACCGGACGACCGTCAAGCCTCAGCGCGCCTAAGACGTCGTCTGTTGCAGCAACGCCCGGCCGTGACGCGCAATCTGCCGCTCTTCCTCCGTGTGCAGGACGCGTACCTTGCCGCCAGGATCATCGGCGTTCAGGCCGAGAAACGCGAGGCCCGCGCAGACCCGCCGCCGCACCTCGGCGCTATGCTCGCCGATACCGCCGGCGAACACCAGCAGATCGATTCCGCCCAGCAACGCAGCATACGCACCCACATATTTGCGCACCGCCGTGGCGAACACGTCGATCGCCAGTTCGGCATCCTGATCGCCGGCCGCGCTGCGTCGCTCCAGTGCCTGCATATCGCCCTCGCCTGCCGTGAAACCGGCAAGGCCGCTCTCGCGGTTCAGCAGCGTTTCGAGCCGGTCGGCGTCGAGCTGTTCGGTGCGCATCAGATACAGCAGCACGCCGGGGTCGAGATCGCCGCAGCGCGTGCCCATCGGCATGCCGCCGGTCGGCGTCAGGCCCATCGAGGTATCGACGGAGACACCGTCGCGCAGCGCGCAGACGCTGGAGCCATTGCCCAGATGCGCAAACACCGCCCGTGGCGGCAAGCCGGAGCCGAGCCGCCGCACGAGCGATTCGTACGACAAGCCATGAAAACCGTAGCGAATCACGCCGGCCTGCGCATAGCGGCGCGGCAGCGCCAACTGCGACGCCGGCGCGGGCAGGCTGCGATGAAAAGCCGTATCGAAGCAGACGTAATGCCGCGCGTCGCCGAAAATCCGCGTGGCTTGATCGATCAACGCCAGCGCCGGCGGAATATGCAGCGGCGCGAAATGCACCGCGTCCTGCAACTGCTGCCTGAGCGCGGAAGTGAGAAGCTGATGCTCGCGCAGATGAGGACCGCCGTGCACCACCCGGTGACCCACCGCCACCGGGCGCGTATGGCCATGCTCCGTCAACGCGCCGGCGAGTTTCTGCAAGGCGTCGGTCTGCGACTGCAGCACATGCGTCGCTTGCAGCAGGACACTGCCGTCCGCAGCTTTCATAGTCAGACTGCCGTCGGCGCGGCCAATGCCCTCGGCGCTTCCCTCCAGCAGCAGTGCTTCGTCATCCTGAGCGGTGTCGAAGAGCCCGAACTTCAGCGACGACGAGCCGCTGTTGAGCACCAGAATAGCCGGCGGCGCACCCAGCGGGTCGATCCGGTTCTGCGCCATGGCCCTAACCCGTCCATGTCCAGTTGCGGATCTCTTCGCGGTCGATCCCTTCGGCATGCGCATACGCAATATGTCCGATGATCTGGCCGCGCAGCCATTCCTTGACGTGATCGCCGACGCCTCGCAGAGCCGGCACGCGATCGATCACGTCGATCGCCAGCGAGAAGCGGTCCACCTGGTTGATGATGGCCAGTTCGAGCGGCGTATTGATGTTGCCCTTCTCGTGATAGCCGTGCACGTGCAGGTTCTCGTGATTGGTGCGGCGGTAGGTGAGCTTGTGCACCAGCGACGAATACGAGTGGAAGTTGAAGATGACCGGTTTGCTGGTGGTGAACAGCGAGTCGAAATCGCGGTCCGGCAAGCCGTGTGGATGCTCGGTATCGGGCATCAGTCTGAACAGGTCGACCACGTTCACGAAGCGGATTTTCAGGGTGGGAAACTGCTCCTTCAGGATCTGTACGGCCGCGAGCGACTCCATGGTGGGGATGTCGCCCGCGCAGGCCATCACCACGTCCGGTTCGGCGCCCTGATCGGTCGACGCCCAGTCCCAGATGCCGATGCCTTTCGTGCAGTGCGTGACGGCGTCTGCCATATCGAGGTACTGCAGATGCGGCTGCTTGTCGGCGACGATCACGTTGACGTAGTCGCGCGAGCGCAGGCAATGGTCGGCCACGCTCAGCAGGCAATTGGCATCGGGCGGCAGATAGATGCGCACCACGTTCGGACTCTTGTTGGTGACGACGTCGAGAAAACCGGGATCCTGATGGGTGAAGCCGTTGTGGTCCTGACGCCAGACCAGCGACGTAATCAGCAGATTGATGGACGGCACCGGCCGCCGCCATCTGAGCTCTAGCTTCGATTTCTCGAGCCACTTGGCATGCTGGTTGAACATCGAATCGATCACGTGCACGAACGCTTCGTAGGTGGCGAAGAGTCCATGGCGGCCGGTCAGGACGTAACCCTCGAACCAGCCTTCGAGCGTGTGTTCGCTGAGCATCTCCATGACCCGGCCGTCGGCCGAAAGCTCGCCGCCATCGGCGTCGCTCGCCAGCGTATTGGCCAGCCAGGTTTTCGCGGAGGCCTCGTAGATCGCGGTCAACCGGTTGCTGGCGGTCTCGTCGGGGCCGAACACGCGGAAGTCGCTCATATTGCGGCGCATGACTTCGCAGAGAAACTTGCCGAGCACGTCGGTGGGTGGAACATAGCTCGCGGCCGGCGCCTTGACCTCGACGCCGTACTCGCGAAAGTCCGGCATCTCGAGCGCCTTGCATAGCAGACCGCCGTTCGCATGCGGATTGGCGCTGATGCGGCGCGCACCAGTGGGCGCGAGTTCGCGCAATTCCCCGACGAGCCGGCCCGTCTCATCGAACAGTTCTTCCGGGCGATAGCGTCGCATCCAGCTTTCGACGAGTTTCAGGCTCGCGTCGTTGGTGGCCGGATCGAGAATCGGCACCTGGTGCGCACGCCACGATCCTTCGACCTGATGCCCATCCACCTCCTTCGGTCCAGTCCAGCCCTTGGGCGAGCGCAGCACGATCATCGGCCAGCGTGGCCGCTCGGCACGGCCGCTCGCGCGCGCCTGCTGCTGGATCGAGCGGATTTCGCCGATGCAGTGCTCAAGCGTGGCGGCCATCTTCTGATGCATGGCCTCGGGCTCGTCGCCCTCGACGAAGTACGGCTTGTGTCCGTAGCCGGTCAGCAAGGCTTCCAGTTCTTCACGTGGAATGCGGGCGAGAATGGTCGGATTGGCGATCTTGTAGCCGTTCAGATGCAGCACCGGCAACACGGCGCCGTCGCGGACCGGATTGAGGAATTTGTTCGAATGCCATGAAGTGGCGAGCGGCCCGGTTTCCGCCTCGCCGTCGCCGACCATCACGGCGACGATCAGGTCCGGGTTGTCGAACGCAGCGCCATAGCCGTGCGACAGGCTGTAGCCGAGCTCACCGCCTTCGTGAATCGAACCTGGCGTTTCCGGGGTGCAATGCGAACCGATGCCGCCGGGAAACGAGAACTGCCGGAAAAAGCGCCGCATGCCGGCTTCGTCTTCGCTGCGATCCGGGTAGATCTCCGAGTAGTAGCCTTCGAGGTAGCTGCTCGCCAGCGTGGCCGGCGCGCCATGGCCGGGACCGGCGACGTAGATGACGTTCAGATCGAGCTTTTTGATGAGACGGTTCAGATGCACCAGCAGAAAGCTCTGCCCGGGATCGGAGCCCCAGTGGCCGAGCAGGCGCCGCTTGATGTGTTCGGGCTTGAGCGGCTCGCGCAGCAACGGATTGTCGCGCAGGTAGATCATCCCGGCTGCGAGGTAGTTGCACGCGCTCCAGTACCGGTCCATCTTGCGCAACGTTTCGGCATCAAGGACAGGGGGATTCGTGTTGATCTCGGCCATCGGGTTGCTCCATGAAGTGGTCCCGCAATTGGCGCTGCGGCGGGTCTCGCCGCAGTCGAACTCGAAGTCGAATGCGCGGCCCGGCGCGCGGCTTGTACCCGGTTAGCACCCAGTTAGCGCGCAACCGGCGTCGGTTGGCCGCTAGGCGCGCGCAGGACGCGCCTTCTCGAATACCGCAACCCACTTTCGGTACTGCCCGGCAATCTGCTGTGCGGCCTCCGCGCGGCTGACCTTGCCGGCTTCATAGGCGGCGACGGCGTCGAAAAAACTGGTCCGGCCGACTGCGAAGCCGATGAAACCGTCTATCTGTGCCGCCGTTTCGAGCCAGTCGATCACCTTCTGCTCATCCGCACCGCGCCCCAGCACAATGCAACTGACGTGCCCCCGGCCGCCGCGCCGTGTGGTCGCGACCACACGCTCGCAATCCTCGCGGCGATCGAGCCCCTCGATTTTCCACACCGCCGGTTCGACGCCGGCATCCTGCAGCGCGATGATGGCGTCGCACATCAACTGCGGACGCAATTGCAGGTCGTAGGCCGCGCCGTCGCCTTTGACGCTTTTCAGTTGCTCGTCGGTAGCAGGCACCAGTAACTCGAACATCAGCAGCCGCCCCTTGTCGAGGCAATAGTCCGACAAACGCTGCAGCCGCTCGGCCTGACGGCGGTTCATCTCCGAGTCGTCAGCCGGGTTGTAGCGGACCAGCACCTTGACGAAGGTCGCATCAACCGCCTCGATATGCGCGGCGAATGCTTCGCCGTATTCGAAGTGGAATTCGTGCGAACCGCTCTGCTCGACCGACGCCGCGGTGACGTAGCCGCGCTCGCGCGCGTCGCGCAAGATCCGTGCCCCGAACGCCTCATCCACCAGCACGCCGGCGCTTTGCTTCGGTATGCCTTGCGCCGCGGCGACGAGAAAGCCTTCGTAGATCAGTTGCTTGCTGTCTTCCACCTTGGCCTGTTGTTCGGCGTCGAGCGGGAACGTGAAGTGGAACATGCTGCTCACGTAGGAATTGCGATGATCGAACGGCAGCAGATAGAGTGGTTGATCGTAACCCGATGGCATGACGAGATCCTCCGTTGCGCGCTCACGCACTGGTTGCGTGGGCGCCAGAAAGCGGCTGAATCGGTCCGCATGACGATGCGGTGCTGCGGATGGCCGCCCCACCCCAATTCATCATAGTGCGCAGCGGTTGTGCCAGCTAGATGACAGTGGCCGCTGCCCCGTGCCAATCCGCCAGGCTCACATGCTGAACGCCGCCAGATCCATGCCGGCGAGCTCGCCGATATGCTCGATCGTCACGTCCGCCGGCGGGTAGGCCGCAATCGCGGCCGGGTCGTGCGCATAGTGCCCCTGGCGCGGAAAGACCGTCGTCAGACGCTCCTGCCAGATCTGCTTCATTGCAGCGAGAATGCGCAGCTTGTCGTCGATCATCACATAGCGCCGCGCCGGGTAGCGCTGCGCCACCTCGTCGAGCATCTGCTCCTTGTGAATGTAGATCAGCACGCGCCCCTCCACCGCGTCCCAGAGTCCAGCCTGTTTGATCTTGCGGGGCTGGAACACCACGTCGCCATCGGAAAGGATCACGGTGGGGCCGAGCGTGCGCAAACGCGTGAGCGCCTCGAGCGCGCCGGGATACAGGCGGGTGGCGAACGGATAGTCGATCAGGAACGACGACATCAGCATCAGCCGCGTGTCGCACTGCCGCTCCGCGCGGTAGCGTTGCAGCGCGCCGAGATAGTCGGCGTAGCCCAGTTCGCTGCGCAGTGTTTCGAAGATTTCCCAGTACCGGTTGCTGCTCGTGCTGCCGAATTGTGCGCTCAGATGGGCACGCAAATCGGTCACCACCTGATCGTTGTCCAATAACGTGTTGTCGCAGTCGAGCAGGAATACGACTTCTTCAGATGCGCTCATACGATGGGTTCCTCCGCAACAAAGGTGGCTTGCAGCCTTCAGCCGCTATCGATCATACTCGCGCTCACCTCACGGCGTCGTTCAGGTGGGCAATGGCGGGCGACCGGCTGCATGGTGAGACGCCGCGCCGGGCACTTGAAGCCTTAACCTATTGATAGGCAATGCGAATAAATCATCGAACGCAAGAAGACAGGCCGACGCAATTCCTGCACACAAGGCGTGCACGACTCGCACTCGACACACACGGGGAAGACGGCAAAAAGATGCGCGCTCCCGGGACCAAGCTAGGCGCGCGCATTGACTTGCTACACGGCGGCATCAAAAGGACCGGGGAATCCATGGTTCGACGCCTCCGCAACTCCAGATTACTCGTCTGCGCCGGATACCGAAAGAGGTAAAGCCAGCAACAGGAGAGCCGCCGCGGCAGCATGGAAGATCGGCGTTCTCGCCTTCGCTGAAGGTTGACAGCGAAGGCGTTCTCACAAAAAATCCGCGGAATCAATGCGCGTCTGATATCAAGCTAACGCTCGAACGAATTCCTGTCAGCAAATTGTAGGCTTGCATTTCGATCATATCGAAGTCGATATCGATAATTCCGGGTCGATACCGTTTCATCTTCGAGCCGTACGATCCAACGTTGGCCCAGGCCTGCCTCCGTATTCGCACGCATTGCGCCCTATCAGCCTGCCGTGCGAAATTGCCACGAGCCAATCACGCGCTCAGCCGTCAACCCAACAAAACTTTTAAAACAAGAGGCGCTCATGTCCACACAGAAGGCGGCGGAAATCGCCGCCCGGTTCGACCGGTTGCCCCCCTCGCGCACCGTCTGGACCATGGTGATCCTGATCTCACTAGGCGGCGTGTTCGAGTTCTACGATCTGTTCTTCACTGGGTACGTCGCGCCCGGCATGGTCGAATCGGGGCTGTTCAAGCCGGAATCGCTCGGTTTCTTCGCCGCGCTCCAGCCGCTCGCGGTAGCCGGTTTCGGCACCTTCGTGTTTGCCACCTTTGCGGGCCTGTGGATCGGCACGGTGGCGTTCGGCTTCGTGGCGGACCGCTTCGGGCGCCGCGTGGTGTTCACGTGGTCGCTGATCTGGTACATGGTCTGCACGATCATCATGGCGTTTCAGACCTCGGGCTTCGCGCTCGATATCTGGCGTCTGATTGCCGGCATCGGCATCGGCGTGGAACTGGTCACCATCGACACCTACATCTCCGAGCTGATCCCCGGCGGCGAGCGCGGCCGCGCCTATGCGGTCAACCAGTTCATTACCTTCTCGGTCGTGCCGGTGGTGGCGTTCCTCGCCTATATTCTGAAGGGCACCCAGCCGCTCGGCCTCGAATACTGGCGGGTGGTGATCCTGATCGGCTCGGTCGGCGCGGTGATCGTCTGGATCCTGCGCCGCAAGATTCCCGAAAGCCCGCGCTGGCTCGCCCGCCACGGACGGATCGAGGAAGCCGAGCGCATCGTCGCCGGGATCGAGCGCCGCGTCGAGGCCGAGAAAGGCGTGGTCCTGCCCGCACCCCAGCCGGTGGCGCCCGAGCAGGCCGGCACCGGTTCATACGGGGAAATTTTCGGGCCGGCCTACCGGACCCGCACGCTGATCCTGTCCATCTTCAACATGGCTCAGGTGATCGGCTTCTATGGTTTCGCCGCCTGGGTGCCGACGCTGCTGATGCATCGCGGCATTCATGTGACGGCAAGCCTCGGCTACGCTTTCGTGATCGCCATCGCCAATCCGTTCGGGCCGCTGCTGGGCGTGTGGTTTGCCGACAAGCTCGAGCGCAAGACGCAGATTTGCGGCGGGCTGATTACGATGGCGGTGGTAATCGCGGTGTTCTCGCAAGCCTCCGAGCCGTGGCTGTTGATCGTCCTCGGCGTGCTCTTCACGCTCGCGGCCAACATCATGTCCTATGCGTACCATGGCTACCAGGCCGAGCTGTTTCCGACGCGCGTTCGCGCCCGCGCGATCGGCTTCGTGTATTCGTGGAGCCGCATTTCCGCCGCGTTTGCGGGGCTGGCCATCGGCATCCTGTTGCATGGCTACGGGGTGCCGGGCGTGGCGGTATTCATCGGCGTTTCAATGCTGGTCGGGATCAGCATGATCCTGCTCGGACCGTCGACGCGCGGCCGCTCGCTGGAATCGATCAGTCACTGACGCTTGCGCTCTCGAGGAAACGCCGGGCCGCCTCAAGTTTCCCGCCCCGAAGGAAGTCCCCCGCCCTGAAAGAAGTCCCCTTGGGGGATTGGGGGATTGGCCTCCCTCGGGGGGCCTGACGCGTAAGCGGCAGATCTGGGGGCGCTCAAAAAAAAGAAAGGCCCGGCGATCTGCCGGGCCTGCAAAGGTCGCCCGCTGCGAGCGGCAAGGGGCAACTGGACGTGGCTGTTGAAGCAATCAGACCTCAATGTATTCACTTCAGCTTAAAGCTAGCTTAAGCGCACATAGCATCTAAGCGCCGCTTCGCTATTTCACCCGCGGCATCGCGTTCAGGTTCCATGTCGCCGGTTTAAGCGATGTTTAAGCCTGACTTCCTACGCTGCACATGTCCCGGCGCGGCACCGCGAGGCGCCACGCGAACAACGCGGCTTGAACCAGCGAGGCGCGCACGGGTTGGGTAAGGCGCCCTCGGCGCCTGCCCTGCTCTCATGAACTGTGCGAAGGAGATCATCATGAACAGAAACGCGATGTGGCGGCTCACGGCAGGCGCGCTGATAACGGCCTGCAGCCTGCAATTTGCCTGGGCCGCTCAGCCCGGCTTGCCGCCGGCCCAGCATGCCGGCCCAATTACGTATCTATCGGGCGGCATCGGCAGCGATCAGTCAGCGGCGATCAAGGATGCGATGCATAATTACCCGCTCGTGCTCGAGTTTGTCGGCACGACGCATGACGGCAATGAATACCTCGCGGACATCCCCGTGCGAATTGCCGACATGCACGGCAACGACGTCCTGAACGCCAGCGCGCACGGCCCCTTTATGCTGCTGTCGCTGCCGGATGGACGCTACACGATTACCGCCACTCACGATGGCAAGACCGAACGGCGCGCGGTGAACATTGCGTCGACGACGCATGCCCATGAGATGTTTGCATGGCCGATGTAGACGGGACCACTACGCGTCCCGGCCGTTGCCCACGGGCTCTCGCAGGCCGGCGCGGCAACGGCGTGAACCAGCGGACGCGCGAGTCATGACCGAACCTGAGAATTCCAGCACCATCGCCGCGGGCGAAACCCAGGCGTCCGCCACCGCCGCAGGCCGCGCGTCGGCGGCGCGGCGCCCCGCGGGATCGATGCGCATGCTGTGGGTCGTATTGCTGACCCTGCCCGTGACGATCGCGTGCCTCGCGATCGCCATCGAGCTGTTCGGACTTCTGCTGCGCCTCTCCGGCCACTGACGGATCTCGCGCCCCTGACGCGCCGCGGCGTGCCCCGAGGCGCCGCCCTCAGAAAATAAAGCCTGTATTAATGAATTTCGACGTGTGGTCCGAGACGATCGCATCGAGCAGCGCCTTGCTGCTGTCGGTCTGTTTGGCCGCAACCATCGAGCGGATCGAAAAGGCCCGCAGCGCATCGGTGACCGACAAGGTGCCCTCCGCCGAATCCTTGCGGCCGGCGAACGGAAACACATCGGGTCCGCGCTGGCACTGGCAATTGATGTTCACGCGGCACACCTGGTTGACGAGCGGGTCGACCAGTTCGCCGATCACGACCGGATCCGAGCCGAAGATGCTGACCTGCTGGCCGTGCTCGGAGGTGATCACATAGTCGAGCGCGGTTTCAAGGTCGTCGAACGGCATCACCGGAATGATCGGACCGAACTGCTCCTCGCGGTACAGCATCATGCCTTCCGTCACCGGATAGACCACCGCCGGGTAGAACAGCGTCTTGCAGAACACCCCGCCGTCCTCGTTGACGACGCGAGCGCCTTTCGCTTTCGCATCGTCGATCG
This sequence comes from Paraburkholderia sp. SSBN10T, assembly GCF_056619545.1. Taxonomy (NCBI): domain Bacteria; kingdom Pseudomonadati; phylum Pseudomonadota; class Betaproteobacteria; order Burkholderiales; family Burkholderiaceae; genus Paraburkholderia; species Paraburkholderia sp. SSBN10T. Next base: position 30,887 of record NZ_JBWQQI010000032.1, on the reverse strand, counting down.
CCTCGGTCATGTAAGCGGTGCGGTGCAAGCCCGGCAGCGGCGTGATCGACACGCCCGGCTCCCACGGCATGCCCACTTTCAGCTTCGCGAGTTCCGCCGAAAAGCGTTCGAGGAACGCATCGACGATCGAGCGGTGCACGATCAGCATCTTCAGTGCGGTACACCGTTGCCCGTTAAACGACAGCGCGCCCAGCAGACATTCCTTGACGGCGAGGTCGAGGTCCGCATCGGCCAGCACGATGGCCGCATTCTTCGCGTCGAGCCCGAGCACGGCGCGCAGCCGATGCGACTTCGGATGCTGCTTCTTCAGATGGTCGGCCACCTTGCTGGAGCCGATCAGCGCCAGCACGTTGATCTTGCCGGAGGCGAGCATATGCGGCACCACCACGGCGCCCGGGGCGTAGATCGTGTTGATCACGCCCTTCGGGAAGGCGTCGCGAAACGCTTCGAGCAGCGGATAGAACAGCAGCGTGCCGTACTGCGGCGGCTTGAACACCACGGTGTTGCCCATCAGCAGCGCCGGGATCAGCGTGGCAAAGGTCTCGTTGAGCGGGTAATTGTACGGCCCCATGCACAGCACGACGCCTAAGGGCGTGCGGCGAATCTGTCCGATGGTGCCCTCGGCGATCACAAAACGCGAATTGCCGTTGTCGAGTTCCTTGAGGGCGTCGATGGTGGCCAGCATGTAGGTGACCGTGCGGTCGAACTCCTTTTGCGAATCCGCCAGGCTCTTGCCGATCTCCCACATGATCAGGTTCACGATCAGACTGCGCTGCGCCACCATGCGCTTGATGAAATCGTGCATGCAGGCAATGCGCTGCGCGACCGTCATGGTCGGCCATTCGCCGCGGCCCGAATCGTAGGCGCGCACGGCCGCATCGAGGGCGGCGTCGCTCTCCACCTCGCCCATCACCGGGTAGCTGCCGATCTCCATCTGCGCGACGCCACCATCGGCCTGCTGCACGCATACCGGCGACAGCACGGTCTTGCAGGCGCCGTCCCAACTGCGCAGCTCGCCGCTTACGAGCGAGACGCGCTGGTGAATCGGCGCGGTGAGGCGCGCCGATTCGGGAATCGCGTCGGCGGCGGGAAACAGGTGCTGGAGGCTTTCAACAGAGATCGTCGACATGGGCTGGCCTTCGGTGGTTAAGCGTCACGGCATGACGGGATACATCGGATGGGGCATCGGGGCCGCAGCTTGAACGCCGCGGCCCTCTCAGTCTAGCCAAACACCAGGACATTTGTCGCGGCGCTGGAACCGGCGGCGCCGTGCTCTTGCCTGACGGCAACCGCTCATAGGCCGCTCATGGACCACTCGTAGGCCGCTCATAGGCCAGTCACGGGCCGGCCCCGAAACCGACACTGACGCGCCGCAGCGCTAGTCGAAAGCGAGTTCGGCGTCGACCTGCTGGCCAGGCGCCAGCGCCGAGCCGAAGCCCGCCACGACGATTGCATTCTGTCCGAAGGTCAACGCGCCGCCGACCCGCGCATCGGCACGGTAGGCGCTCATGGTGTCGAGCGGCTCGTTCGGCCACCCGGGATCGGGCCTGCCGCTCGCCTGGTCGAGCGTGGGAATCGGGCAGCGCGCGCACGGCTTGACGAGCTGAAGCTGCACCGTTTCGGCGCCGGCCCGGATCGTCAGATTCCCGACGTAGTCTTCCTCATAGGCTTCGAGCCCCGCCACCACCAGGTTGGGCCGGAAGCGGTTCATCGGCACCGGCGGCGCGCCCTTGGCGGTGAGGCGCCGGTTCAGGTCGGCAAGCGACGCCTCGCCGGTCACCAGCAGCGGAAAGCCGTCGGCGAACTGAGTAATGGCGGACGTGCGGCCGGTCCAGCTCGGGTCCACCACACGCCGCCCGGCCGGATCGAAGCGGACCAGCCGCGCGGGCTCGCCGAGGAAGGCGGAAAACCAGGCTGCGGTGTGCTCGCCCGTGTCCCAGGCCGCCATCGTGTCGTTCCAGACCGTGGCCATGAGCGGCGCCGGCTGTTCGAGCGCCGTCACGGCGAGCGGCGTGCGCAACTCGGCCATGCCGGGCGCCGCGATCACCAGCTCGTCCTCGCCCAGCGCCACGCGGATCAAGGCAAGCCGCCCGTGGCTGCGTTGCGTCAGCATCTGTCCGCCCGGGTCGGTCACCATCCAGTTGCGGTCGTACTCGAGGCCCGTGGGCGTGAGCCGGGCTTCGTTCAGCGCGATCCCGGCGCAGGATTTGATCGGATACACATAAAGGCTGCTGACGGCTGGCATGGTAGGGATGAGGATATCGTTGTACCCGACGATTGTAATGCGCGGGTCCGCACTGCGCTGCTGGCCAAACGGCTTATTGCACCGCGGCCGCTTTCCCTTCACGATGACCAGCACCGACCTTGAGCCCGGGCTTCGCAATATATTCCCCGGCTGAGGGCCGGGCGTTTGTTTCCGCCGTTTCGTCTGCCGGCGCTTGGACGTAAAATTCCCGGGCGCGGCCTCGCCGCGCAGCCACGGCGGGTACAGCGGCATGCCCGCGGGCTACTGATATCTGCTTGCACGGACCCGGCCACGCCCATAAGGCGCTGCGGGTCGGCGCATTGGCACGCGTTTCTGGCGGAAATCCTCGCTTCTGAATCACTCGACGCACTCGAAGCGCTGCCGGCCCATGCGGCACAGCGCCTCGCGCTTTGCGGTCCATGCACCTCACAGCATGCACGCAAGCACGGCGGGCGGTCGAGGGCGTGCGTCACTGGATAGCGCTTGTAGAAGAATCCTTACCATCACCCAGACAGGAAATTCATTATGCTGACGAAATCCGTATTGACCGTTGCCGAAACGACGCAGATTCTCGACGCCGCGCGCGCCGAGGCCGAGAAGAACAAATGGGCCGTCGCGATCGCGGTGGTCGACGACGGCGGGCATCTGCTCTCCTTGCTGCGTCTGGACGGCTGCGCGCCGATCGGCGCCTACATCGCCACCGAGAAAGCCCGCACCGCCGCGCTCGGCCGCCGCGAATCGAAGGTCTACGAAGACATGATCAACGGCGGGCGCACGGCATTCCTGAGCGCACCACTCGTGGGCACGCTTGAAGGCGGCGTGCCGGTGATCGTCGACGGCCAGGTGATCGGCGCAGTGGGCGTGTCCGGCGTGAAGGCGGACCAGGACGCGCAGGTGGCCAAGGCGGGCGCCACCGTGCTGAACGGCTAAGCCCCGGCCGCGCTGCACGAAGCAGGACCCCACAGCAAGACGCAGCACAACCACAGGATCAGCCGGCACAAGGCAGCACGAAGCATCACCCGCCAGCACAAAGCATCAGGCAGCACCCAGCATCAGCCAGGCAGGAACAGGCCGGTGGCCCCACACCGGCCCAGCCAATTCAGATGGAGCAGTCCATGACTCAAATGACCAAGCGAAGCGGACTGCAGGTAGCCGCGAATCTCGACCAGTTTGTCGAACAGGAAGCCCTGCCGGGCACCGGTGTCGACAGCGCCGCCTTCTGGGCGGGCTTCGATGCGCTGGTGCACAACCTCGCGCCGAAGAACCGCGCGCTGCTGGCCGAGCGCGATCGCCTGCAGGGCGAACTCGATCAGTGGCATCGCACCCATCCGGGTCCGGTGCGCGATCTGCGCGCCTATCGCAGCTTCCTCGAAAGTATCGGCTATATCGTGCCGGTGCCTGCCAGCGTCAGCGCCACGACCGACCACGTGGACCGCGAGATCGCCGAGCAGGCCGGCCCGCAACTCGTCGTGCCGCTGTCGAACCAGCGCTACGCCCTGAATGCCGCCAACGCGCGCTGGGGCAGCCTCTACGACGCGCTGTACGGCACCGATGCGATTCCCGAGACCGACGGCGCCGAGAAACAGGCCGCCTTCAACCCGGTGCGCGGCGCCCGGGTGATCGCCCGCGCCCGCGCCTTGCTCGACCAGGCCGCGCCGCTCGCGCAAGGCTCGCATGTGGACGCCACCGGTTATCGCGTCGAAAACGGCGCGCTCGTGGTCGCCCTGACGAGCGGCAGCACGGCGCTCGGCACACCCGCGCAGTTCATCGGCTATCAAGGCGACGCCGCAGCGCCCAGCGCCGTGCTGCTCAAGCACAACGGCCTGCACTTCGAAATCCAGATCGACGCCGACGACCCAATCGGCAAGACCGATGCGGCGCACGTCAAGGACGTGCTAATGGAAGCGGCGGTGAGCACGATCATCGACTGCGAAGATTCGGTGGCGGCCGTCGATGCCGACGACAAGGTCCAGCTCTACCGCAACTGGCTCGGCCTGATGAACGGTGACCTGGTCGAACAGGTGACCAAGAACGGCAAGACCTTCACGCGCCGCCTGAACGCCGATCGCGAATACACGGGCGCCGATGGGTCGAAGCTCACGCTGCATGGCCGCTCGCTGCTGTTCATCCGTAACGTCGGCCATCTGATGACCAATCCGGCCGTGCTCGATCGCAACGGCAACGAGATCCCCGAAGGCATTCTCGACGCGGTGGTCACCACGCTGTGCGCCCTGCACGACCGTCAGCACAAGCTCAATTCGCGCACCGGCTCGATCTATATCGTCAAGCCGAAAATGCATGGCCCGGCCGAAGTGGCGTTTGCGAGCGAACTGTTCGCACGCGTCGAGGACCTGCTCGGCCTCGCGCGCAACACGATCAAGATGGGCATCATGGACGAGGAGCGCCGCACCAGCGTCAACCTCGCCGCGTGTATCGCCGAAGCCTCGGCGCGAGTGGCGTTCATCAACACGGGCTTTCTCGATCGCACCGGCGACGAGATGCATACTGCGATGGAAGCCGGCCCGATGCTGCGCAAGGGCGAGATGAAATCGACCGCATGGATCGGTGCTTACGAGCGCAGCAACGTGCTGGTGGGTCTCGCTGCCGGCCTGCGTGGCCGCGCGCAGATCGGCAAGGGCATGTGGGCGATGCCGGATCTGATGCATGCGATGCTGGAACAGAAGATCGCGCATCCGAAGGCCGGCGCCAATACCGCGTGGGTGCCCTCGCCGACCGCCGCCACGCTGCACGCGCTGCACTATCACCAGGTGGATGTGCAGGCGGTGCAACAGGAACTCGAGAAGATCGACCTGGCCAGCGTGCGCGACGAGCTGCTGGATGGCCTGCTGACGATTCCGGTGGTCGAATCGGCAACGTGGAATGCCGACGAAATTCGCCAGGAAGTCGAGAACAACGCACAAGGCATCCTGGGCTACGTGGTGCGCTGGGTCGATCAGGGCGTCGGCTGTTCGAAGGTGCCGGACATCAACAACATCGGCCTGATGGAAGACCGCGCGACGCTGCGCATTTCCAGCCAGCATATCGCCAACTGGCTGTATCACGGCGTGGTGACGCGCGAGCTGGTGCAGGAGACGTTCGAGCGGATGGCCAAGGTGGTGGACCAGCAGAATGCCGGCGACCCGCATTACCAGCCGATGGCGCCGGATTTCGATCAGTCGCTCGCCTTCAAGGCAGCTTGCGCGCTGGTGTTCGAAGGACGCGCACAGCCGAGCGGCTACACCGAGCCCTTGCTGCACAAATTCCGGCTCGAGGTGAAGAAGGTTTGACTGCTGCGGCGGTTTGATTCGCCGCTGACGTAAGTAAGCTGGGCTGACGGGCGCCGCGCCGATGCGGCGCCCGTTTTTCATTGGGGCGCGCGCCTCCCGCCGCCTGCGCGTGGCACACTATCAGCGTCATCCGTGAGGTGGCCCATCATGGAACGCATCTTCCTCAACCGCGCGGCGGCCGGCCGCGCGCTCGCCCGGCATCTGCAAGCCTATGCGCGGCGGCACGACGTGATCGTGCTCGCGCTGCCCCGCGGCGGGGTGCCGGTCGGTTTTGAAGTCGCCGGCGCCCTGCAGGCGCCGCTCGACGTGCTGATGGTGCGCAAGCTCGGCGTGCCATGGCAAGCTGAACTGGCCATGGGCGCGATCGCCTCCGGCGGTGCATTGCATGTCGATCGCCAGCTCATGCGCGAAGCGGGCGTCACCGAGGCCCAATTCGAGCATGTACTGGCCGACGCCCAGCGTGAACTGGCACGGCGCGAGGCGTTGTACCGCGAGGACCGGCCGGCGGCCGGCGTGGCCGGCCAGACCGCGATTGTCGTCGACGACGGCATGGCGACCGGCGCCACCCTGCTCGCCGCGCTGCGCGCCTTGCGTGGCCTGGGTCCTGGCGCGCCGGCGAAGCTCGTCGCGGCGCTGCCGGTGGCGCCGGCCGATGCCGAACGCCGCCTCGGCGATGCCGCCGACGAGTTTGTCTGCGCGCTGACGCCGCCGGTCTTCTTCAGCGTCGGTCAGTTCTACCAGGATTTCGGCGAGACTACCGACGCCGACGTGCAAGCGCTGCTCAGCGCCGCTTTTACGCCGCCGCGGCTGTGAGGTGCAGCGGCAAATAGGCCTGCAGATATTCCTCGAACTCGGCCTGCACTTCCGGATGACGCAGCGCGAATTCGACCGTCGCCTTCAGATAGCCGAGCTTGCTGCCGCAATCGAAACGCGTGCCGAAGTAGCGGTATGCCAGTACCTGCTCTTCCGCAAGCAGAGACTGCACCGCGTCGGTCAACTGCAGCTCGCCGCCGGCACCCGGCTTCAGCGCGCGGATATGCTTGAAGATGGTCGGCATCAGCACGTAGCGGCCCACCACGCCAAGATTCGACGGCGCCTTGTCCGGCGCCGGCTTCTCGACGATGCCAGACAGCTTGATCACGTCTTCTTCCCACTCGCGGCCGTCGACCACACCGTACGAACGGCTGTCCTCGCGCGCGATGGTTTCCACGCCGATGACCGAGCTGTGATAGTGGTTGAACACGTCGACCAGTTGCTTCATCACCGGCTGGGTGCTGTGCAGCAGGTCGTCGGCAAGGATCACGGCGAACGGGCTGTCGCCCACCAGCTTCTCCGCGCACAAGACCGCGTGGCCGAGACCCAGCGCCGTTGCCTGGCGGACGTAGAAACAGTCGACATTGGCCGGCTTGATGCCGCGCACCAGTTCCAGCAACTGCTCCTTGCCGCGCGCCTCGAGCTCAGCCTCGATTTCGTACGACTTGTCGAAGTGGTCTTCAATGGCGCGCTTGCTGCGGCCCGTCACGAAGATCATCTCGGTGATGCCGGCCGCAATGGCTTCTTCCACGGCGTACTGGATCAGCGGCTTGTCGACGATGGGCAGCATTTCCTTGGGGCTGGCCTTGGTGGCCGGCAAGAACCGGGTCCCGAGACCTGCCACAGGAAACACGGCTTTGGTGACTTTCAGCATGGTATGCGTTCCCACATCAGTTGATGAATGTATGCGGTTCGCCGGATCGGCGCCGAATGGATTTCATCGAAAGCGTCGTTGAAATCTAATTCACGTTTCGACAAAATTAAAGTTATTCGTATGAAAAAATATTGACTGGACTGGATGAATAACGGCGCGTGGCGACACAGGAAACAATTACGTCAAAAAATGAGCCGGTTGCCGTAATTTTTACAGATTGGTCGCCGCTTGGCGTGCTATTCAGGATGCCGCATTACACGGCTCCTTCCTCGTTTTCGTCGGTCGGCGGCAACTTGCCTGGATTCATCCGGAAGCGGCCGATCGGTTCATTGCGGAGCGCCTCGCGGTATGCCGATGCGGCGACAAGGATCAGGAGCACGGCGATGCCGGCGAGCAGATGAAGGTTCATGACGCTACCTCTGGTCAGAAGAATCAGAGCTTCAAATTATCACGAAAAAATCGACAAATAATTCGTTCATAAAATCGCTCCGGCGCGAATTACAACTCGAAACATATTTAATTTGTTCATGACTTGAGCGGTGATTTTTTTATGCATTTTTTGCGCCTGCGCTGCTCTACGATGTGCATGCGGCGGCAGGCGCGCATGACCCTCATGGCGCGCTTGCAGCGGCACACCGACCCGTAAGGAAAAGGACCGCGCATGAGCGATTCAACATTCGATGCCACCGGCGCATCCCTGCCGTCTTCCCGGTCCGCTCAGGCCCGCCCCGAGCGCGAGGCGCGCGTGGACAGCGCCGGCAAGGAGCACGTGATCGATGCGATGCGCGGTTTCGCGGCCCTGCTGGTCGCCTATTTCCATTGCCGCCAGGTCGCCTGGGTCGGCATGCAGAGCTTTCACGAGAGCGTCGGCCATGCATTGAGCCTGAACGCGATCGCGGCTTACCTGACGTTTCCGATTGCCTGGGGCTCGGCTGGCGTGCCGATTTTCTTCGTCATCAGCGGCTATTGCATTCATCGTGGCGGCGCCCTGCGGCTCGCGCAAAATCCGCACTATCAGCTCGATACGCTCAATTTCTGGGCGCGCCGCTTCGCGCGCATCTATCCGGTGCTGCTGGCCGCCCTGCTGCTGACCTTCGCGCTCGACTGGCTCAGCTTCCAGTTGCCGCCGGTCAATCACAAGCTGCGTGAGATCGGCCTGCATGCGTTCCTCGTCAACCTGTTCTCGCTGCAAGGGGTGGCAGGCAAGACATATGGGTCGAACGGCGCGCTGTGGACCTTGTCGCTCGAAGTGCAGTTCTACGCGATCTATCCACTGCTGTTCGCACTGCGTCGCCGGCTCGGCATGACGCCGGTGCTGGCGCTGGTGGCGCTCGTCAATATCGTATCGGCGTATGTGCTGGAGCGGCACGATATCCAGTTCTTCACGTCGTACTGGCTCTCGTGGACGCTCGGCGCGTGGATCGCGGATGCACGGGCTCAGGCGGGCGCTGCCGGCCGCGCGCGGCCGGCCTCCGCCTCCAACTGGCTTTATCTCGCAGCGGCGGCTCTGATCGCGCTGGGCTGCGTGGCGTTTCATTTCGGCCAGTACGGCGCTTTCCAGTTCTGGGCGCTGGGTTTTGCTTGCTATCTCTATCGGGCGCTTGGAGGGCCGCGTTCAGTTCAGTCGTCCATTTCACCGGTCTCGCGCGTGTTGTCGCGGTTCGGCGATTTCAGCTTTTCGCTTTACCTGATCCATCTGCCGATTTTCGTGCTGCTGTCGTCGTTGCTGTATCGCTCGGCACTGCAGTTGTCGATCTGGCCGTCGTTTGGCTTCATGCTGGTGGCCGTGCCGATTGCCTACGTGTTCTACCGGCTGGTCGAGTTGCCGGCGATGAAGTGGTCCGCGAGCCTCAAGCCCAGGAGTCGCGCTGCGGCTCGTGCGGTGCCGGTGTAAGAGCGGCCGCGGCTTCACGCGCAAAAAGTAGCAACACGCCAGGACATCATCTTCTGCAAACGTCGGCTCCTGGCTCAAATCCCGGGCAGCCTGCCGATAAAAAAGCGCAAGGGTCGCAGTTGTTCGGACTGCAACCCTTTCGCTTATCACCCCTCCACGCAAAATCCTGCCATCTTCCAGACCCGATACAACCGCAGGGCATTCGGTGAAAACCCCGGTGTCAAAATTTGTCATGCCTGTGCCGGGTGTGTCTTTCGGGCGATAGGATTGAGCCTTTAACGCATCGGTTATCAAGACAGCCGGGGGCAACTGGCTGCCCGGAACCACTGCGGAAGGCTCATGCATGGCGACAGAACTCAAGACAGATTCGTGGCACCGGTACGTGCTGTACACCAGGGATGACTACATGTGGCGCGGCTTCACTTCGCGCGACGAAAAACAGCAGGCCGTCGAAGCAGGCAAGAAATTCACGCTGGCGGCCTATCCGGACATGTGGGCGAAGGATGCCGGGCTGGTTCAGCGTGTGCGCTAGTTCCTCGGGGAATACTTCCATTGGCACGACCGGCTGGCGAAATCCGGCGCGGACCTCGAAGTCGTGGAGACGCTGTTCGAGATGGTGCGCGGCGGCAGTATCGTGGTGATTCCCGAAGACCCGCCGCGCGGAGGATCGGTAGGCAGGGACACTCCCGGGGCCACTGCGACCGCGTCGCTCAGCTTCGTGGACCTGGCAATGGACCGCATGGGCCTGTCGCGCGAAGCGGCATTGCAGTACGCCGATGACTATAACGACCTCGTGGATCGTTATTACGCAACCATGGAACAGAGCGCGACGTCCCTTGGCGATGCGCAACCGTTCGATTACGGGTCGGGTTTGCCGGACAACGAGGGAGATGCGTTCGATCTCGCAAAAACCCCAAACACAGGCGAACCGGGCACTTGGTACACCAATCCAGGCAGCGGGCAGATGCGGCTATATGGGGGTAACGGCAATCCAGTTGTTGACTTCGACTTCGATCACGACCACGGTCAAGGAATCCCGCACGCGCATAATTGGAGCAATGGAGTGCGCGGCCCCGGTCTACCAATGTCTGTCTGGCCGTAATTTTTAAAGGAACTTGAGTGGATAACGGCAATTACATGGACATTCAGAACATCGAGAACCTTCCTAGTTTCCACGATGCTGAACTTGTTCGCGTCGAACATCGCCCTGAAGAGCAAACTCTTGAGCTTTGCTTCCGCCGCGTTGCTGGAAAAGTTGAGGCATTCCGCTTCTCCGGCGTCGTCGCGCAACGGATGATCGATTTTGCGGCTCAAAATGTGGCGTCAAGACTTCTGATTTCGCCGCGCTATTCCTTCTCATCCTCGGAGATCCAGACATGGATGCAGTGGATCAACAGCCGTGACGATTCAAAGGCGGCTGCCATCAGCACGGAAAAGGTTGAAGAATACGCCAACGATTTTGCAGCGAGGAGACGCGTACTTTTCGTTCTTGAGCCTTCGTGCGGAGCCGAACTGGCAGTGCTGTGCAGTTCTGTATCGCTCAAAACCTGAAAAGCCCTCGATACCAAGGATTTGGTTTATGAACGAACGCCCGCCCCGGTGCGTAGTCATCGCATATGACGAGCACGAACAATCGCTGAACGTCTGCACCATCAATCGGGCAGCGCTCGCCAAACAGATGGAGGCAGCGCTCGTTATCCCGTGGCCGTTACAGGACGAAAATTTCAAGCTGGATGATGAGTTTCCAAGGAAGGTAGGCGGGTCTGGTCTTCGGCTTGCTGGCAGATCACCAGCCTGAATTGAAGGCGTATATCAGCGTCACCCCTCATCCTGACGCGATTGGGCCAACTAACAGGACCACCAATGAGTGAGCATCAACTTGCACACGCAACGTTTCATGTGATGGGTGACTCAGTAACGCCTGCGTTCTGGACTGACTACTTTGGCGTTGAACCAGACACTGCGATTACCAAGGGCGAGAACTTCACTACGCCCTCCGGTCGGCCGAGCCGCACACCGGGTCGAGTCGGATTGTGGGGCGTTGAGAGCAAATCCTTTGTTCGGAGCGATCAACTCGAACCACATTTGCGTTATCTCGTAGAACGCCTGAATCTGACGCGCCCGGGCCTTCGTGAACTGCTGGCGCGCGAAGGCGTGAAAGTACGGTTTTTCTGTTACTGGGACAACGAGTTTGGCGACCGCGTACCTAGTGTGCCTGACGATATCCGGACGATGATGGAATCCCTAGGTGGCGTAATCGAAATTGACGAATACCGGTAGCCGCCTTCAGGATCTCGCTTCGAGACGAACTGAAGCCTCCCATGAAGCGGCTTTCTGATGGAGAAATCATCGGCAACATGCACGATGACTAACAAGGTCGATATGGACTCACATCAACTTGCACATGCGTCGTTCTCAATTGCAGGGGACCAGGTAGTACCTGAATTCTGGACTAGCTATTTCAGCGTTGAACCTGATACGGCGATTATCAAGGGCGAACCATTCATGACGCCATCAGGCCGAACCAGTAGCATGCCTGGACGGACCAGCGTATGGGGTGTGCACAGCAAATCCGCTGTGCAGAGCGATCGCCTGGAGCCCCATTTGCGGTATCTCGTCGAGTATCTTGGTCTGCCTCGCGCCGACCTTCGCGATCTACTCAATAAACAGGCCGCGCGAATGCGCTTCTTTTGCTACTGGGCCAATTACACGGGCGACCGTGTGCCCGATGTGCCTGACGACATACGGGCGATGATGGAGTCCATGGGCGGCATCATCGAGATTGACGAATACCGGTAATTGCTGAACGTCTGCACCATCAATCGCGCCGCACTTCACTAACGCCCCACGCTCCCACCCGCCACATCCTTCAGAATACGCTCCACACCTTCGACATACGCCTTCGTACCAAACCGGCCCAGCGCGTCCTGATAACCGTTCCTGACCAGCCGCTCACGCAGCGCGGAATTACTGCGCAGCTCCGCCAGCACGTCAGCAAGCGCATGCGCATCACCCGGCGTGCACAGCACACCGTTCACGCCATCCTCGACGATTTCCAGCACGCCGCCGGCCCGCGCCGCCACCACCGGACGCTGCGCCAGCATCCCTTCGACGATCACGCGGCCAAACGGCTCCGGCGTAATCGAGGTATGCGCGATGGCGTCGACCGCACACATGCAGGCGGCGATATCGTGCTGAAAACCCAGAAAATGCACCCGCCCGGCAAGGTCGTGGCTCGCGACGAACGCGCGCAATTCCGCTTCGTACGGCTCTTCGCCGAACAGCGGCGCGCCGACCAGCACCGCGTGCATATGCGGATTGAGGACCATCGCCTCGAGCAGCACATGCTGGCCTTTCCAGCGCGCAAGGCGACTGAACGAGCCGACGAGGAAAGCGTCCTGCGGCAGCCGCAGGCGGGCGCGCAGCGTCGCTGCCGGCGTCTCGCGCAGCGCATCGAACGGAGCCGCCGAAATACCGTTGAAGACCACATCGATGCGCTTCTCGTCGAAGCGGGTCAGTTCGGCAAAGGCACGCGCCGAGGCGGCCGAATTGGCGATCACATGAGCGAGGCCGAACTTCGCGCACCATTTGATGATCTTCAGTTGCTTGCCGCCGAAATGCTCAGGACTCACGATATCGCGCAGGTGCCACACCACCGGACGCCGCGCGAGACGCCCGGCGAGCGCGCCAATCACCATCGCGCGCTGGGTGTTGGCGTAGATCACATCGGCGTGCCGGGCACGCGCGACGGTAGCCCGCACGAGCGCGCTCACGCCCTTGAGCGCCCGGCCGAGCGGCGGCGTGCCGCCCTGCTTGCGTACCTCGCGCAGCGCGCCGGAGTCGAGCACGCGCACGTTCACGCCGGCCGTATCGAGCGCGGTGCGGAACGGACCGTCGTCGAACAGCACGACTTCGATACGTGAGCGCAGCGCCTTGACGATTTCAAGCAGCGACAGCTCCGCGCCGCCGAGCACGCCGCTCTGGTCGAGCGCCAGCACGCGCGGCGCCTGGGCACCTGGTTTGGCCGCGGCGGGCGGCGCCACATACGGTTCGTAGGCCGGCAGCGATGCTCCCTGCAAGGCCGGCACGGCGGCCCGCACATGCGCAAAGAAGCGCTCGCGGAAATGCGCGGCCGAGAAGCGCTCCGCGTTGGCGCGGCAATCGGCGGCGCGAAAGCGGCTCGCCTGGGCGTCGAAATCCTCGACCGCGGCGATGATCGACTCGGCGCGCTGTTCCTCGAAGAACATGCCGGTGGGACGCGGGCCCGACAGATCGCGTACCGTCTCGAGCGCCCCGCCCTTGCCGTAAGCGATCACGGGCGTACCGCAGGCCTGCGCCTCGACCACCGAGATACCGAAATCCTCTTCGGCCGCGAACACGAACGCCTTGGCCCGCTGCATCTTGTCCTGCAGCACCTTGAACGGCTGGTATCCCATGATCTCGACATTGGTCGCCGCCTTGGCGCGAATCTTCTGCATGTCGGGACCGTCGCCGATCACCACCAGGCGCCGCTCGGGCATGAGCGCAAACGCCTCGACGATCAGGTCGATTTTCTTGTACGGCACCATCCGCGACGCGGTCAGATAGAAATCTTCCTTCTGCTCGTGCAGCACGAAAGCCTCGACGTCCACCGGCGGGAAGATCACCTGCGCCTCGCGCTGATAAACCTTCCTGATGCGCCGGGCGATGAATTGCGAGTTGGCGACGAACGAGTCGACCGAGTTGGAGGTGCGGATATCCCAGTTGCGGATGTAGTGGAGGATCAGCCGCGCCAGCGCGGACTTCGGCCCGTTGGTCAGCTTCGACTGCTGCAGGTATTGATGCTGGAGATCCCATGCATAGCGGATCGGCGAATGCACATAGCTGATGTGCACCTGGTCGGGCCCGGTGAGTACACCCTTGGCGACCGCGTGACTGCTCGAAATCACCACGTCGTAAGCCGACACGTCGAGCTGTTCGATCGCAATCGGCATCAAGGGCAGATACGAGCGGTATTTGGTCTTGGCCTTGGGCAGCTTCTGGATGAACGAAGTCGTCACCGTCTTGCCGCGCAAGAAGCTGCGGTCGTCGAGAAAATCGACCACGCTGAACAGGTCCGCATCCGGAAAGCACGCGACGATCTGCTCGAGCACCTTCTCGGCGCCCGCATAGGTGACCAGCCAATCGTGCACGATCGCCACCCGCACGTTCCTGTCCACCCGCGGCGCACGCTTTGACGGCGCCTGGGGTGCGGGCGTAGTGAGTTCGGCCAGCGCGCTGCGCTGGCTCGGCCGCAAGACGGCTTCATCAAGGACATCCTGGTTCATGCGCTTTTCCTCTGATTCAGTCGCAACAGCAGCGAACGCGCAAGATCGCGCAAAGCGGGCGTCATCGTGATCGACCACGCCACATTGGCGGCCACCACCACCGCGCCGGCGGCGATCGCCAGCGAAAGACTGGGCAGGAAACCGGCGAGCCACAGGCTCGCCAGCAAAAACGCGAGATGCGCGAGCATGTCGAGCGCAATCGGCCGGGCGCGAATCGACGACAGCCACAGCAGCACGCCGTAGTCGAACAGCGCGCGGCCCGCGACGGCCACGGCTGCGCCGGTCAACCCGAAGTACTTGATGCCGAACCACAGCGCGACGGCAAACAGCGGCAGTTCGAACAGGCCGACGCGCGCGGCGACCGCCGGATTGACCTGCGACTGGATCATGATGCGGGTCACGTTGGCCTGCCCGACGAGCCACACGGAGACGATCAGGATGCGGCCCACGGGCGCGGCGACGGTGGCGATCTCATGGCCGACCCACAGGTGCAGGAACGGTCCGAGCACGAACATCGCCACCAGGGCGACCGGCGTGAAAGCGCCATTGAGAAATTCGAGCGACTGCTGCGTGATCAGGTCCGCATGATCGCGGCCGACCGCGGACAGACGCGGAAACAGCGTGCGCACGAGCGCGGTGGGCACGATATTCAGGCGCGTGACGAGGTTCTGCGGCACCGTGTAGAACGTCACGAAGCGTGCGCCGAGACCGGTGCCGAGAAACACCTTGTCGAGCGAATCGGCCACCATCGTCGTGATGCTGGCAATCAGCATCCAGCCGCCGAAGTTGAAGAGCCCCTTGGCGACGCCGAGCTGCGGCGGCAGGATGCGCCGCAGATTGAGCACCTTGAGCGCCGAGCGTCCCAGCAGCCCCGCTGCAATCAGTCGTGCGACCACCGCCGCGGCCAGCACATTCTGCAGGCTCGGTCCCATCAACCATGCCGCACCTAGCGGCAGCAACTGAAAGATGAAGGTGCCGATCGTCTGATTGGTGTTGTAGACGCCGAAGCGCTCGGCCCCGTTGATCGCCCCGGCGAACACCCACGACACGTTGGCGATCGGAATGGCGATCGCCAGCCACGGCAGCGCCATGTACACCTCGTGCTGCAGTTCAGGTGACACTTTGGTGAAATACGCGGTGTAAAGAAAAGCGCCAAAATAAATAATCAGGCCGCCGATCACGCCCGTCACCAGATTCAACCATGTCGCACTCCAGAACACGCGCGCGCTTTCGTCGGCATCGTTCGAGGCGAGCGCCTTCGAGATATGGTTCTGCGCGGCCATGCTCATGCCGAGATCGAGAATCGAGAAATAGCCGATCAGGGTCCAGACGAGGGCAATCACGCCATAGCGTTCGACGCCCAGCAGCCGGATATAGGATGGCACCGTGACGAGCGAAACGAAGGTCGGCAGCACCAATCCGAAGAAATTGATGGCTACGTTCTTGAGAATGCCTTTGTCCATCGGATGCCTTTTTGATTCAGAAGTGCGGGCTGCCGCGCCTGGCAGCGCACGGACAATCGATCACGCCGTACGCGGCGCCGTCGAGTCTGCTTCGAGTAAAGCACGTAAAAAATGCGCAGCGTCCGCCATAAATCGACAGAAAAATAATTCGTATGACGATGCATGCCTCAAGCGGGTTTCCAGCGGTACATCATCACCTTGCCGCGCGCATCCTCTTCCACGAACACGAGGTATTCGCCGTTGCTGCGGCGGTATGCGCTCACGCCGTTCGGCACGTCCACCCAGCCCGACGTCTTGCCGACTTCCGGCCCCGGCCGGATTACGCCGACTTCCTTGCCGCTGTCCTTGTCGAGCACATGCACGGCCCCAACCGGTTCGACCGCAAACACGTATTGACCTTCCACCGTGAGGCCGATGATGGTTTCGACCGGCTTGGCCTGGGGCTGCCACGGCAGCGTGATCGCATAGCGCTGCACCGGCTTGCCGCTCGACCAGTTGTCGTAGCGCACCAGCACCCGGCCCACCTCTTTCCAGAAGCCCCGGTCGACCGGCGCGTCAGCCGTATAACCGCTCACATAGAGCGAGTCGGTCTGCGGCACATAGATGGCGCGGCGCAGTTCCGTAAACGGCTGCGGCATCGGGTAGCTGGTCATGTCCTCGTACGAGTAGAGCGGATTGCCCTTCGCGTCGAGGCCGCCGAAATGCAGGCGGTGGATGCCCTTGGTGTCGCTCGTGCGCCAGATGTCGCCGGCGCTGTCGACCCACCAGCCCCAGCCGCCCGCGAGCCTGGTGCCGCTCGTGTTGGGCGTGAATTCGTCGCTCGTGAATTTGCCGTCGCCGCGCGTGTCGCGCCAGATCCAGTCGCCGCCCGGCGGTGCGTTGGGCACACCGGCGACCGGCCGCTCGCGGCCCGCAATGAGGCTCGAGGGGATCGCCGTTTCGCCGTCGTGAGCGGGATCGAAGCGATAGATCTTCAGATGGTCCGCGTACATGTCGGTCAGATAGAGAAACGTGTGCCCCTCCAGTTGGCGTGCAATCGGCAAGCCCGGCCATTGATCGGTGTGAAACACCGGGTCGTCGGGGTACTTGAAACGGTTCGACAGGAACCCTACGTATTTCCATTCTTGTCCGGGCGGTTTCGTCAGGTCCAGTTCGAAGCGCTTGTTACCGGTGTAGACGCTATCGGGACGCGCCGGGTCCACCCAGGCGCCGTCGACGAACAACAGCCCTTGCGCCTGCCATAGTTGCCGGCCGTCGGGCGCATAGCTTTCCAGCGTGGCCCCGAGTCCCGCGCCAAGCGGCGCATAACGCGGACCGATGCCGTTGGTGGAGACGTAGACGTTGCCGCGCGCATCGACGCCGACGCCGGTCAGTCCGTTAAAGCGCTGTGGCCCCGGCCGTCCCACCACGCCGGAGAAAATGCCGCCACGCTCGCCGAGCGTGCCCGTTTCGGTATAGCGCCCATCGTTCTTGCTGAAGAACAGCACCTGTTGACGCGGGCCGTTGTCGGCGACCAGCACGCGGCCGTGAGTGTCGACGGCGACATCGACCGGCACCGAATCTGCCGCCAGCGGCAGCGTGTCGGTTAGCAACTGGCCGCTCGCCGAGTAGTGCGCGACGCGCGGCGCCGGGTCCGTCAACGAGCCCGTGATCACCCACAGCGTGCCGTCGCCCGCGAGAGCGATGTGCCCCGGTTCATGTACGGTCCACGTAGCCTTTTTTTGCATCGATTCGGCGTCGTAGACCTCGATGCGGTTCTGCGTGCTGTTCGAGGCGTACAGCGTCGTATCGCTGGCGGCGAGACCGTCGATGTCGGCACGGGTGCCGGTGGCCACCTCGTTCACCATCAGAAAGCCGGCGGCAAGCTGCGCATGCGGATCGACCGCCGTATTTGCTGCGCCGCCGGCATTCGTCATACCGGCTGGATTGGCCGGCGGCTGGAACAGCGCACTGAGTTTCGGGTCCTCGATCTTGCGGCGCGAAACGCCGAACCACTGCTTGCCCTTTTGCGGCCAGATGCCCTGACCGACCAGATGGCCCTTCTCGTTGCCCACTGAAACGGCCATGTACACGTAGCGGTGGTTCAGCGCGATCGCGTTACCGCCGCCGGTACCCCAGCCGTGCGTGCCGCCGGCGAAGCCGAGCATCTTGCCGTTCTGCCAGGTGCTGGCTTCGGCGCCGCTCTCATCCCACGGCGCGTTGGTGTAGACCTTGCCATCCGGAGCCACCGCGATTGCGGTGATGTTGATCTGGGTCCACGTCCCGTCGCCGAAGCCGAAGGTGTTGCCGATCCATGAGGACTTCGCGTTCAGCACGGTTTCGGCCGACGCAGCGCAAGCTACGAGACAAAGTAGTGCGGCGAGCGGTTTCGCGAATCCAGAACGGACCAAGGTGTTCCTCCAGTCAAGGCCGTGCGGCGGCGCAAGCGCTGCGCACGAGCGGGCAAGGTTCAATGAAACAGGATGGCCGGAGCGGCACGGGCAATGCAAAGCGACGGCTCGCAGCGGGCGGCCACCGGGTGACATTAAGCGGGAAAACCGCCGTAACGAAAATCGAAAATAATTCAAAAATATTCATCGATAAAAGTGCTTGCTAATATTTAATTTAAAAATATCCAGAGCTGACCAACCGCCCTGTTGCGGTTCGCCCACACCTTGCCGCAATCCGTGCGCAGGGCTTTCTGCCGCGTCTGTGCTGGCCTGCAATATGTCGACAGCGTGACTTCCGGAATTAATTTTCCGGGGTTACCGGCGGGCTGTTCTATTTGTTCATTTCATTCGCGTTTTTTCATTAATTTATTTTCCCTAGAATGGATTCCACTGCCGTTGCGGCCATCACGCGAAACGGGCGTGGTCCGGCAACGCGCACCACGCCCGCGCCGCAAACGAGTTCCACTTGACGGCCCACCCGATGCTCACCATGGACGGTTCATGACAGCTAGTGCCTTGCCTGCCTCGCCTTCCCCTTCGCGCCGCATCGTGCAGCTCGACGGCCTGCGCGCGATCGCCGTGCTGGCGGTCTTCGCGCAACATGCGTTGAAGGCGCCGCTGTGGATGGGCGTCGATCTGTTCTTCGTGCTGAGCGGCTTTCTGATTACCGGCATCCTGCTGGAGCGCAAGGCGCGGCAGCAGTCGTACTTCGGCTACTTCTATGCGCGCCGGGCGCGCCGCATCCTGCCGCCGTATCTCCTGCTGATGGCGGTTTCCTCGCTGCTGTTCGGCTTCGGCTGGGCGAAGCACTGGGAGTGGTATGCGTTCTTCGCCACCAATATCGGCGACGCGCTCGGCCAGAGCGGCCACGACAGCCTGAACGTGCTGTGGTCGCTGGCCGTCGAGGAGCAGTTCTATATCGTCTGGCCGTTCGTGATCCTGCTGCTCCCTGAACGCGCACTGGCGTGGGCCGCCGCCGCGCTGATCGTCGCCGTGCCCGTGCTGCGCGCCGTGGCGACGCCGTGGTTCGATACGTATTGGCCGATCTATTACCTCACCCCGTTCCGCATGGATCTGCTGGCGGCAGGCGCACTGCTCGCCGTTGCCGTGCGGCGCAATCCGCAGGCGCTGCAACCGTTCAAGCCGCTCGCCGTGCTCGGTTTCTTTGCGGCGCTGGTTGCGCTGGCGTGGCTGCATCTTCACTATCCGCGCTTTCGGGCCGAGAACACGCCGCTCTCCAACGGCGGCCTGTACAGCATTTCGCTGGTGCTGTGCACCTCGATCGTGGTGATCGCCCTGCAAAGCAAGGGCATCGTCAAGCGGCTGCTCAGCAATCCGGTGCTGGTCTACATCGGCACCATCAGCTACACGATCTATCTGGTTCACCTTAGCGTGCTGTACACGCTGTGGCCGCTGCACATGAATCGCCTTGTGACCGCTGCGCTCGCGCTCGCGATCACGCTTGCCTATGCGAGCCTCACATGGTTCGCCTTCGAGCGGCGCCTGATTCACGGACCGACCACCACGCACGCAGGTCGCACGGGGGTGTCCGGTTCTGCCTCCGCTGGTGCCTCCGCCGCCTCCGCTGGTGCCCGGATCGGCGCCGCGTCGCGTGCACCGCAGTCTCGCGCATGAAGATCGGCCACGGACTTCGCGGCACCGCCGGTGCCCTCTTGCTGATGGCAGCGTGCGTGCCGGCCGGCGCCGATACGCCGCCCGCGCAAGCACTGCATGCGTTGCAAGCGAGGCCGGACACGCAGGTCGTCGTCGAAGCCTATGGCGATTCGACCACGCTCGGCATTTCCTGCAGCGACGGCCACTGCAGCCCGCGCCAGCAGAACGCGGTGGTCTATCTGCAGGACGCCCTGCATGGCGTCTTCGGCGAGCGCGTCAGCGTGGTCAATTTCGGCGTGGGCGGCACGATGGCCAGCCAGTTGCGCGACGGCACCGACCGCAGCCACGGCGTCCCGTGGGCACAGCGGCTTGCCGCATCGGACGCGCGGATCGTGACGATCAACTACGGCATCAACGAAGTGATGCACAACCAGACGCCGGAGCAGTTTTACGAAGCCGAAACAGCGCTGGTCAAAACCGCGCTCGCGCTAGGCAAGCAACCGGTGCTGCAGACCTCGAACCCGATGCCCGATGGCCGGCTCAACGCGCGCCTTGCCGCGATGGTGGCGATGACGCGCCGGGTCGCCGCCGAACAGCATGTGCCGCTCGTCGACCAGTACGCCTACATCGGCGCCCTGCCCGACTGGCAAGCCATGATGTCCGACGGCGCCCATCCGAAGCCTGAGCTGTATCGCCTGAAGGCGGCGCAGGACTTCCGGGTGGTCGACCCGCTGGTGCGGCGGCTGCTGGCGGGTTCGTCGTAGGCACAGCACGCTTTCCCTTTATTTCCTGAACGTCTTTCTTCTTACCGTTACCCAAGGCAACCTATGAGCAACTCACGCAAAGCGATCATCACCGGCGTATCGGGCCAGGACGGCGCGTATCTGGCGAAACTGCTGCTCGATAAGGGCTACCAGGTGACCGGCACGTATCGGCGCACCAGTTCCGTCAATTTCTGGCGCATGAACGAGCTCGGTATTGCCGGGCATCCGAGCCTGCGGCTTGTCGAGCATGATCTGACCGACTTTGGTTCTACCTTGCGATTGCTGGACGGGGCGCAGGCTGATGAGCTTTACAACCTTGCTGCGCAGAGCTTTGTGGGGGTGTCGTTCGATCAGCCTGTTACTACGGCTGAAGTGACCGGGATCGGGGCGTTGAATCTGCTCGAAGGGATTCGGATTCTGAGTCCCAAGACGCGGTATTACCAGGCTTCTACATCCGAGATGTTCGGGAAGGTGCAGGCTGTGCCGCAGCGTGAGGATACGGCGTTTTATCCGCGTAGTCCTTATGGCGTGGCCAAGCTGTTTGCTCACTGGACTACGATCAATTATCGCGAGTCGTATGGGATTTTTGCTAGCAGTGGGATTCTGTTCAATCATGAGTCGCCGTTGCGGGGGCGGGAGTTTGTTACGCGCAAGATTACTGACACCGTTGCCAAGATCAAGCTTGGGAAGCAGGATGCGCTCGAGCTTGGGAATCTGGATGCCAAGCGGGATTGGGGTTTTGCTCTCGAGTATGTGGAGGGCATGTGGCGGATGTTGCAGGTTGATGAGCCTGATACTTTCGTGCTCGCTACCAATCGTACTGAGACGGTTCGTGATTTTGTGAGGATGGCGTTTGCTGCTGCTGGGTATCAGCTTGAGTTCTCCGGGAAAGAGCAGCGGGAGATTGGGATCGATGTTGCTACTGGTAAAACCCTTGTGCGGGTTAATCCCAAGTTTTATCGGCCTGCTGAGGTGGATCTTTTGATTGGGTGTGCTGATAAGGCTAAAGCCAAGCTTGGGTGGGAGCCTTTGACTCGCCTGGAGCAGCTCTGCAAGATGATGGTGGCGGCGGATATTGCTCGGAATTCGGAGCATGAGACGTTTTGATTTGCCTGGTTGCCTGCGGCGCTTGGGGGTTTTTCTGGCGTCGCAGGAGTTTGTGTTTTGGCCTTTCCTTGCTGTCTTATCGGTCTATTAGTGTTGCCCCTGTGCGGGGCGGCACTTACTTTCTTTGCCGCCGCAAAGAAAGTAAGCAAAGAAAGCGGGCTGACAACCGCTAGCTTGTAGGTGTCCACCACTCAGACCACCTCGAAGTGGTCCGCACGAAGACCGGCCCTCGCACAATCCACGCTAGTGACACAGCGCTCATCCACCCCACTCCGCACTGCGTGCGTCGCGGATGGGTCTGCCAGGGAAAACCGGTGAGGCGCGCCGCACCTCTCGCCAGTTCCCCTCTTTGATAATTCGTCGAGGCTTTGACACTGCGTCGTGTATTTGCGTATCGCTTTGTCTGGCCGCCTCCGTCTGCACCGCCTCGTCGTGCTGCTTCGAAACTCCCTTCCTCTCAAGGCTGCTGGGCACCCTCTCGAGTGGCCAGCAGCCTCGCTTTCCTCAATGCATCTCGCCCGCCGCAATCGCTTCGCTGTAGACGGCCGCTACTCGCTTTGCGATCACCGAGTTGTCGAAGTTCTCCCGTGCATAGGCGCGACATGCGTCGGCGTCCGGGAGTTTAAGCGAGCCGTCTAGGGCCGCGCCAAGTCCCTCCGCTATCGCTGCCGCGCCCGTGGCCGGTAACACCAGGTCGGGCGAAAGTCCCGCCACTGCCTCCGGTAAGCCGCCCACCGGCGTCACCAGGACCGGTGTGCCCGAGGCCAGGGATTCCACCGTGATCAGGCCGAAGCCTTCCAGGGCTACCGTCGGCACCACGCTGATTGTCGCTGCGCGGTATAGCGCCGCCAAGTGGTTGTCGGGTACGAAGCCCAGCAGCTTGACGTTGTCGTCCAGTCCGGCTTCGTTGATGCGGGTCTGCAACTCTTCCTGCAAGCGGCCCTTGCCCGCGATCAGCAGCAATACGTCCGGTACGCGCTTCTTCAGCAGCTTCACCGCGTCGATCAGGTCCTCCAGACCCATGCGGCGCACCAGGCGCCGTACCGCCAGCACGATCGGGCGACCTTGCGGCAATTGCAGCTTCAGGCGCGCTTCCGCTACCGTGATCGGCAAGTTGAACTGGTCCACGTTCACACACCCGGGGACCACGCGCACCCGCTCCGGTGAAATGCCGTAGCGCGTCGTGAGGATCTTGCCGAATGCGTCCGATAGCACGATCAGGCGCGACGAGCGCGCGTAGACCGATTGTTCCAGATAACGCTTGGCGCGCTGGCCGAACGAATCGGCTCCCTCGACGTGGCTTTCGTCCGCCCACGGGCCCTGGAAGTGCGAGACCTGTGGAATGCCGCGTGTGACGTCCAGGCCCGGAAAAGTGTAGAGCGCGAAGTGCGAGGAAATTACGTCCGGCCGCTGCCGCGTAATTTCGCGGCGCAGCGCCCGGCGCGCCGCCATCAGGCGCAGCGGCAACGATTGCGCCGCCGGGCCGAAGCCCTGGATCGCGCCGCCCGTATCCTCCGCCACGCGCGGCGAACCGGCGACGACGCCGCGCACCGCGACCCCCGCCCCCGGCAACGCGCCCACCAGCGAGTAGTACATGCGGTCGAGGCCGCCCGCGCGCTCCGGGAACCAGTGCATGCCGATTTGCAGCGATTTGATCGAGCCGGTGTTCATGTCGGTACCCCTTGTGTGGCGTGTCAGTTCGTTTTCTGTGGCGAGTGCGTTCATTCAGTTCCCCTGAATTCGGTTGTGCTGTATTCGATTCCCTTATGGCCTGCCAGCACCTTTGCGCCGAGAGGTTCCGGGTCGGCCGAGGCCGCTGCGCCGGCGCGCCGGCGGTCTTCCTGCTGTCCCGCCAGTTGCCGGTACAGCGCAATGTATTGCGCCGCCATGCGCGCCCAGCCGAAGCCGGTCGCCAGTTCGTTGGCCGCCACGCCCATGGCGCGGCGCGTCTCGCCGGAGGACGCGAGCCGGTCTATCGCGCCGGCAAGCGCCTGCGGATCGTCCGGGTCGTCGAGGACGATGCCGCATTCCGGCGTAATGATCTCCGCGCCGCCGGCCGTGCGCGCGGTGACGACCGGCAAGCCCGCGGCCATCGCTTCGAGCAGCGACAGGCTCATCGCCTCGTAGCGCGACGGAAACACAAAGGCGTCGACCGAATGCATCAGCACCGGCATCTCTTTCACGAGGCCGAGGAAATGCACGCGATGGGCAATGCCGAGCGTGCGCGCCTGCTCCGGATAGGGGCTGCCCGGCAAGTAGCCCGCCACCGCGATGTGCACGTTCTCAGGCAAATGGCGCAACGCTTCGAGCACCGTGCCGAGATTCTTGCGCGGCGTGCGCAGGTCGCCCACGAACAGCAGCAGGAACGCGTCCTCGGGCAGCTTGAACTTCGCGCGGTCGCCCTGGGCCGCGGCGAAGCCCTGGGTATCCACGCCGTTATAGATCACGTCGACGCGGTTGCCGGGCGTGAGGCCGATCGCGCGGATCTCGTCGGCCACCTTCTGCGAGACCGCTGTAATCACGCGCGAGCGGCGGTAGGCCCAGCGCTCGAGCGAGGCGTTGGCCCGCGTGTAGACGAACTGATAGGCGGACCACAGGCCCTTGGTCAGCCCGAACGGGTAGTACTTGCTGCCGAACCAGCCGCTATGGACGAAGTGCGCGGTGTTGACGTCGGCGGGCACCCAGGTGATGAAGCCGTTCACATGCAGCACATCGTAGTCGCTCCGGTGCGCGCGCAGCCACAACGCGCTCTTGAGCGCGAAGACCTGCTGGCGCAGCAGGTTGGTCGGCCACCAGCGGCCGATTTTCATGGGCACCCAGCGCACGTTCGGATGCGCGAGGAGTTCGGGCGCGACGTGCGAGGCGACGAGCGTCACCGCAATATTCTCGTCGAGGGCCGCGCGCGCGATCTCGTGGTTGACGCGCCCCTGGCCGTCGTTATGGCGCACCACATGCGTGACAATGGCGACTCTCAATCAGGTGCCTCCGTGCAGAAAAAGCTCCCGGCGGCGCTGCTGCTTTTGCCAGTGCACCGCGGAGAGGATCGAAAAAAGACTCATGAAAAGCAGCAGCCCGCCCGTGCCCACCAGCGAATTGGTGAACACCAGCATCGTGAAGATCGCCAGTCCCAGGCTGATCGAGGCGGAGACGAATTTGTCGTCGCGCATCTTGAACGAGGCCAGCACCGCCCGCACCAGCAGCCACACGATGCCGGACAGATACAGCAGCGTGCCCGGCCAGCCGAGCACGAACGGAATGTTCATCACGCCGCTATCGAAGTTGCCGTACTGGCCGAGCTGGCCACCGTCGTTCGAGAGCTTGGTCGAGGTGCCGGTCGCGCCCATGCCTTCGCCGGAAACGTCGGTAAACGCGGTCTTCGCGAAGGTCGCGTAGAACTGGTTGCGCGCGGCGTAGCTCTGATCGTCCTTGAGGTTGACGATACTGTTCAGGCGCGTCTGCATCCGCTCGGCCACCGGCCCCACCGCCAGCAACGGCACGCACAGGCCCGCCAGCAGGATGGCGCTGGCGACGATGCGCAGCCGCACGCGATTGTTCGATTTGACGAGCTGGATCAGCAATGCGACGACCCAGCCGCCCCACGTCGAGCGCACCAGACTCAGACCGAATGAGAAGAAGCCCAGCACGGCGGCGATCCAGCGCACGCGGTGATTCGCCGCCATCACGTAGACCATCGCGCCCATCATCGCGAACGCAAACGGGCCCGACGAGTTCATCGTGCTGAAGACGCGCACGCCCATCGGCACCGGGTCGCCCTGCGAGTTCATCTGCGAGCCGAGCATCCACAGCGCGTCCCACGGCGGCATGATGGCGAACTGCACGAGACCGTAGGCGCCCATCACCAGCATGCCCCAGATAAAGGTGTTGACGATGGTGTCGCGATACGCCGGATAGTCGCGCGTATTCGCCATGATGTGAAAGCCGATCAGGATCGGGTAGAGCCAGTTGGCAAGGTCGTAGATGGCCGCGAGCGGCCCGCTCGACGCCACGCCGACCATGAACGCGTACCCCAGCCCCGCGAGGATCAGCAGCACCGGCAGGCCGCGCCGTTGTGCGAGCACCGGGTAATAACGAATCAGCGACAGGCCGCTGATCATCGTCACGGCGAGCGGTGCGATCTGGATCAGGCTGGTGGGCGTGAAGGCGCCCTTCGACCAGTCGGCAAGACGCCGCACTTCGGGACTCAGGAACCATAGCCACCACATGAAACCCACATAGCGCGCCGGGCTCTTGAAATACAGCCACAGGCCCGTCAGCGTAGCGAGCACCGGAAAGGCGAGCGTCAGCACCGAGCCCTGATGCGCCGCCACCAGCAAGGCGGTGACGAACCACAGGAACGCGGGCGGCCCCCACTCCTTCGGGTCGCTCTTGAGGCGGCGGACGGCGCCGCTCGCGGCGGCTTGCGCGATTGTCGACATCGTTCAGAGGCCTCCGCGGGTCTGGCTGTGACGGCTGACCTCGGCACGCACCTCCTTGCGCAACTCGGGGCGCACCTCAGCACGCGCTTCGGCCGGCGTCGCCGTGCGTCCTTGCGGCGCGCCGCGCCGGCGCAGCAGTTCCTCGGTGATCCGGACGTGCTGCAAGGCGAAGTGACGCGTCGTCAGGTCGCGCGACAGCAGTTGTTCGGCGGCCGCCTGGGCCTGGCGCAAAGCTTCGTCGGGCGCGGCGACCAGCCGGTCGACCGCCGCGCGCAAGGTTGGCGCATCGAACGGCGGCACATACGAGGCCGCCCGGTAAGAAAAATAGTCGGTGAGCGTGCCGACATCCGTCACGACCATCGGCTTGCCGAGCGCCGCCGCTTCGAGCATCACCGTGATGCCGGAAGCGTGCGAGTTCGGCCGCAGCGGCACCAGCACGAGGTCGGCCCAGTCGTATAGCTCACGCGCCTTCTTCAGTCCCGCTGCCGGCGCAATCTCGACATTCGGGGCGCGCAGCCTGGCCGGAATCCGCCGGCGCGTCGCGAGCCTGACCGTATAGCGCGGGTCGTTGCCGAACGCCTCGATGAGCGTCTCCCAGTCGCGATCGCGGTCGTTGCCGATGGCGGCGATCCGCACCGGCGTGTGCGGCTGCCACTCGTGCGGCGCCTGCACCGGGAAGTCGCCGGTGTTCAGCCCGTAGTAGACATGGGTCGCCTTGCGGCCCAGGTAGTGCTGGCACAGTTCGGCGTTTTCGCTCGCCAGCGTGGTCAGCACGTCGGCCCGCGCAATCAGCTTGCGATACAGCCAGCGCCGCAGCATTCCGTAGCCGGGCCACTTGTCGAGCAGCCACACGCTCTGCGCGAGCAACAGCGGCGGCGCCGTGCGCCGGCCGCTCAGCAACAGCACCAGCGCCACCGACAGATACTCGTGTTCGGTATGCGTCCAGATCACGTCCGAGCGCAAGATCTCGTCGCGGTTGCGCAGCGTATGGATCAGGTCGAAGCCGAGCAGCGCCTTCAGGCCGCGCCGCAGCAGGCGCACCGGGGCGCTTTCGCGGGCGTCCTGCGAATAGGTCAGCGCGAACTCGGCGGATTCCGCGTGGTGATAGCCGTACAGGCAGCCGATGTTCTCGCCTTGGCGGTAGAAGCGCGGATCAGCGCCGTAAAACAGGTGCACGTGGACTTTCGTACTCATTCAGGCGCTCCGGTCTGCGGGGTGACGCGGTTTATAAGGAGTGTTAAGGCTGCTGCGGCGCGGCCGGGTTACGCAGGCACGCGCGAGCGGCACGCCGTCATACCTCAAGAGGCCGCCGCGCGGCGCGCTTCGTGAGCGCCGGTACGCACCGCGCGCCAGCGCGAGAGCCGCACGCGGCCCTGCTTCGACAGCAGCGCGAGCAGCGCATGCGCGAAGCCGGGATAGGCGCGCGTGCCGACCAGCGTGTACCACCACCAGGCCGCTTCGCGCCGCAGCGGCGGCAGATGGTCGCGCAGGATCAGGTGCAGGTTGTAGGCGGCGTTGCGCACCGCCAGCATGGTTTGCGCGTCGCGCCGGTCCTCGTCGAAGCGCTCGGCCGGGTAATGATCGACGGCCACGCGCGGGTCGTAGACGAGCTTCCAGCCCGCGTTCTTCACGCTCATGCTGAACGCCATGTCGTTGTGAACCTGTGCACCGGCGCCGCGCAAGCGCGCATCGAAGCGAATCCTGCGGATCGCCTCGCGCCGGTAGCTCATGTTGGCGCCTTTGAGCAGATCGACCTCGCGGGCGCCGCCCACGCCGAGGTGGTGATTGCCGATGATCTTGCCCGACGGCCTCACCTTGCCGACCAGCGGCCGTTCGCCGTCGAGCACGCGGCCCTTCTCGTGCACCCAGTCACGGCCGCCGAGCGCGCCCAGACGCGGGTCGCTGCCGAACGCGGCGGCAATCCGTTCGACCCAGTCGGGCCGTGGTGCGGCATCGTCGTCGGTGATGGCGATCACGTCGCCGCTGGCGGCGTCGAGGCCGCGGTTGAGCGCGGCCACCTGCCCCGGCGTCTCGACCAGCGCCACGGTCAGCGGCAACGCGCCTTTCACCGCCGGATCGAACAGGCAGACGTGCGTCGCGGAGTCGTCCGGGCGGGCCACGACGACTACTTCATCGGGGGCGCGCGACTGCCCTTGCAAGGCGGCGAGGCAGCGCGCCAGATCGGCCGGGCGGCGAAAGGTGGGAACCAGTACCGTTACTTTCATCGCGTCATGCTCCTTGTCGGGTCGTCACTGCTTGCATCAGCACAGCAGGCTCGGGGTTAGGCACTCAGGTATTCCTGCACGGCGGCGTAGCCGTGGTTGTAGCCACCGCGCGCACGTTGCGGCATCGCATTGAAGATGCCGCCCTGCACGTGGACGCCGGCCGCCTTCAGGCGCTTCAGCGAGTCGGCGATTTCCGCTTCGCTATGCACACCTGAACGGATCACGAAGAAGGTCGAGCCGGCGTAGCCGCCGATAATCGACGCATCGGTCACGGCCAGCACCGGCGGCGTATCGATCAGGATCACGTCATAGCGCTTGGCGAGACCTTCGAGGTACTGCGGCAGGCGCGGCGACATCAGCAGTTCCGACGGATTCGGCGGGCGCTGGCCGCAGGAGATGAAGCTCAGGCCTTCGATGTCGGTGGCGCGGATCGCCTCTTCGAGCGAGATCTGTCCGCTCAGCAGTTCGGACAGGCCGTTGTCCTGGGCGCCGCCCACGTAGCGCTCGAGTGCGCCGCGCCGCATGTCGCCGTCGATCATCAGCACGCGCTTGCCCGAATGCGCGAGCAGGACCGCCAGATTGACCGTGAGGAAACTCTTGCCGATCCCGGGCATCGGCCCGGTCAGCATGACGATGCGGTTGCGCGCGTCCATCATCGTGAACTGCATCGAGGTGCGCAGACTGCGCAGGCTTTCGATGCAGACGTCCTTCGGCCGCGCATCGGCCAGCACCGAGCTCAGACGGTTGCCGCCGCGCTCGAAGGCGTTTTCGAGCAGCGCCTGTTCGGCCGAAAGCGGCACCAGTCCGTAGATCGGCAGATGGAACATGCGCTCGACGCGTTCCGGATCGTCGATGCCCTTGAACATATTGCGGCGCAGGAACACAAAGCCGGTGCCGGCGATCAGCCCGAGAATCACCGCCGCCGACAGGATCAGCACCTTCTTCGGCTTGACCGGCGTACCCGGGCGCAGCGCGTGGTCGACGATATGCACGTTGCCGCCCGTGCCGATCCGCTGCACCGACAGCTCCTGAATCCGGTTGAGCAGCAGCACGTAGATGTCTTCAGCCACCTTGGCGTCGCGCTGCAACTGCACGGCCTTCACTTCGGTCGCCGGCAGATCGCGGAAGCGGTCGCTGTACTTGTCGCGCTGCGCTTCGAGTTCGCCCATCTGCTCGCGAGCCGCCTTGATGAGCGGATGCTGGTCGCCGTAGCGCTCTTCGAGCGAGGCGATCTGCAGGCGCTGCGCCGAGATCTGCTGTTCGTACTGGACGCTGCCCTCCAGATAGACCTTCGCTTCGTCGCTCGCGTTGATCGAGCCGGACTGGCGCTGGTAGGCGGTCAGCGCGGCTTCCGCCCGTTCGAGGTCGCTCTTCAGGCGCGGCTCCTCGGTCTTGAGGAATTCGAGCATCTTGGTCGCGTCGGTCTGCTTGGCGGCCACATGCTGTTGCAGATACGACTCGGCCAGCGCGTTGGCGACCAGCGCCGCGTGCGCCGGGTCCTTGTCTTCCAGCGAGATTTCGATCACGCCGGTCTGCTTGCCCTGCTCCTCGACCTTGATGGCCGACTGGAATGCGGTGATGGCGTCGAGCTCGTTGGCGCGCATGACCGTGAATTGCGTGCCCGGCCGCGCCACCAGCTTGTTGACCAGAATCGTCACGCCGCCGCCCTGCTCGGTCTGGCCCGTCTCGCCGCGCAACAGCAGCGTGCCGTCCGGCGCGTGCAGCTCATAAGTCGTATCGGAGAGCGCGGTCAGCACCATCTTCTTGCCTTCGAGCGCCGGGCTCACCTCGACGGAATCGACGTCGGCTTCTTCGCCGCCCCATGCGTAGCTCTTGAGACCCAGCCACGGCCGCGCCGGCACGCCGGGCGTGGCGAGGCGCGCCGCGAGGCTGCCGAGCAGCGGGATGGTCTTCGGCTCGACGCTGAAGTCCAGCTTGCACTGCTTGATCACCGGCCCCACCACCCCGCGGCTCTTGATCATCTCGATCTCGGCGTCGGTCGGCAGCGAAGTCTGGCCGCTGGAAATCATCGCACCCGTCTGCGTCTGCGTGAGCGCCTGCGAGTTGTTGTCGGACTGCTCCACGCGCACGTACGCGTCGGCCGAATAGATCGGCTTGGCGATAAAGCAGTAGAGCCCGGCAATCGCGACGATCGTCACCGCGATGGCGATCAGCCACCAGATGTCGTCGAGAATGACCTGCAGCAGTTGACCGAGGACGACGTCCTCTTCTTCGGTCCTGGCCGTCATGGCCAGATGCGGATTCAGTTGAGTGCTCACAATTCGATCCCGGTTGGGTCGCCTCGGGCCCGGGGGGGGGGGGGGGGGGGGGGGGGGGGGGGGGGGGGGGGGGGGGGGGGGGGGGGGGGGGGGGGGGGGGGGGGGGGGGGAAGGGGGGGGGGGGGGGGGGGGGGGGGGGGGGGGGGGGGGG
>NZ_JBWQQI010000031.1:0-95390 GCF_056619545.1 Paraburkholderia sp. SSBN10T | reverse complement strand
TGTTCTCATGCTTCCAACCGTTAAAAAAATCGGTGCATGCCGATGCCGCCGGCACAGCGCCGCCTGGGCAGCCCTGCCAACGAACCGGCAAGCCCCGGCTGAACCCGGGCGATGCGCCGCACAATCGCTTGAGCAGAGTTCCAGGCATCCACCCAGCGATGCACACGTGTGCAAAGTCGAGGAAAAAAAGGAGGCTTCATGCTGCCGAGCCTCCTTGTTCACCCCTGTGCGCCCAGCACAGTGAGCGATTCGTTCGTTTGAATCTGCGCGCAGTATCAAGCGGTTCCGTGAATCGCCGATGACAGATAGAAGGAAGTTGCAAGCTGCCACAACTGTGCCGGGAACCAACCTGGTGCACACGTGTGCGCTCTCACGTCCTTACCACGCCTTATCGTGCCCGTGCTGCGATTTTGTGATGGCCGCACGGCGCGTTTCACCTACGCGAGCCAGGTGTTTCGATGGAAAGTTAACAATTGCAAAACGAACTGACCGGCCGGCATCGCAGCAAAGGCAGCTTGCCGTGGATGGCTCGGACGGCGGCGCGGCGCTGTCACCAGATCGCTTTTCTCATATGTTTATGCGCGCTGCGGGTCATGCTGTCACAGCACGGAAAGACAGTTCTGCGAATAATGTGGCTGCGGTTCAGCGCGTCGAGATTCAGGATTCAGGAAACCCCGGTGAACTGGCGACCTTGCAGTCCCGCCGGGCGAGCCGTCCGCGCCCTCTTCCCAACCTTCAGACCGAGAACACCGACATGTCAAACAAGAACACGCCCACCTCCGATAGCAACGCCGGCGCCGCTTCCAACGCGGCCTCCCGCCCCGCCGACCCGCTCGCGGCCGTCTCGCGGCGCGGCTTCCTCAAGCTCGCCGGCGTGTCCGGACTGGCAACGGCAGCCGGCAGCCTCGCTGCCGTGAGCAAGGCGGCCACGAGCAACCCGGACGGTACGCCCGAGCAGATTCATCTGACCTGGGGCAACGATCCGGCGACCGAGGTGGTGGTGTCGTGGGCGTCGCTCGCGTCCGCATCCAATCCGCGCGTGCAGTTCGGCAGCGCAGGCGAAGCGCAACAGACCGTGCACGGCGTGCAACGCATCTATACGGACGGACTCAACGGCACCACGGTGTTCACCTATCACGCCCGCCTGCGCGGCCTGAAGCCCGCCAACACCTACCAGTACACCGTCACGGCCGACAACGACAGCAATGCCGCGCAACCCTTCACGGCGAGTTTCGAAACCGCGCCGCGCGGCCGTGCGCCGTTTCGCTGGACCACCTACGGCGATCTCGCCACACCCAATACCGAGTGGGTACTCTCGTATCCGCAAAGCCGTTTTGCCGTACAGGCCGTCGAGCGCTTCCAGCCGCTGTTCCATCTGCTGAACGGCGACCTCTGCTATGCGAACCTGAACCCGACTCACCAGCCCGACGTGTGGCGCGACTTCGGCAACAACAACCAGACTTCGGCGGCCAATCGTCCGTGGATGCCGTGCCCTGGCAACCATGAGATCGAGTTCAACAACGGCCCGCAAGGTCTCGCCTCGTATCTGACGCGCTACACGCTGCCGGAGAACGGCACGCATTTCTCGGGCCATTGGTACAGCTTCCGCGTGAGCTCGGTGCTGTTCATCTCGCTCGACGCCGACGACGTCGTCTATCAGGATGCCGCGGCTTTCGTGGCCGGTCCGAATCCGCTGGTGCCTGCCGCGAGCACCGGCCACGCACCGATCGAACCGGGCACCTCGTTCTATGTGCGCGGCTATAGCCAGGGCATCCAAACCCGCTGGCTCGAGCAGACGCTGCGGCGTGCCGCCGAAGATCATGAGATCGACTGGATCGTCGTGCAGATGCACCAGGATGCGCTGACCTCGTCGAAGACAGGCAACGGTTCGGACAAGGGGATTCGCGAAGCGTGGTTGCCGCTGTTCGACCGCTATGGCGTCGACCTCGTGGTGTGCGGGCACGATCACGACTACGAGCGCAGCCATCCGGTCCGCGGCTGCAATCACAACGCCGGGGTGGACGCCACCACGGGCGTCGTCGTGGATACGCTGCAACCGCGTCCAGTGCCGCAGGCGGACCCGACCAGCACCACCTTCGACACCAGCCACGGCACGATCCATCTGATCCTGGGCGGTGGCGGAACCAGCGCGCCGCTCGATGTCTACGGCGAAGATCAGGCGACCGGCCTGCCGCAGGCCAAGGTGTTCACCAAACCCAATCGTCCCATCCCCGGCAGCGCAGCGAACACGTTCGTACGCAACCCGGCCGACGCGCTGGAAGATGCGATCTGGTCGGCGCAGCGCGATACAGGGACGGGCTACGGCATCGCCGTGTTCGATCACGATCCGGGCGAGCATGGCGGCATGACGACGATCACCATGAACTACTATCACGCGCCGGGTGCGGATCAGACGCCTACGGCCAACTATGAGCTGTTCGAAACCATCACGCTGAGCAAGAAGCGGCGCGGTTAGGCGGTTTGCTGCGGACCGGGTTGCCCTGCTATCGCGTTGTCGCGTTGGCGGGCAGACGAGGCGCGTGGCAGCGGTCCGTGCGCATCTGCGCAGCCGCTGCTGCCTGCATCAGGACGCCCCTGATCGCTCAACCGACATCGCGAAAGCGTAGCCGTTCTTGCCGCTGCGTTTAACCTGATACATCGTTTCGTCCGCTGCGGCGAGCAAATGCCGGTAGTCCTCGATGGGTTGCGGAAAGCTGGCGATACCAATGCTGGCGCTGACAAAGTCAATGCCCATCTGCCCGCCAGTCCCGGCAACACAGGCGAGCAGACGCTGCGCAATCGTACCGAGTTCGGCCTCGATGGAAAATCCGCGCACCAGCACGGCGAACTCGTCGCCGCCGATCCGCGCCACGACATCAGCCGGACGCACCGACTCGCGAAAGCGCCGCGCCACGGCAATCAGGAATTCGTCGCCGACGCGGTGACCGAGCGAGTCGTTGACCTGTTTGAAGCCATCCAGATCGATATAAAGAACAGCGAGCGTGTGAGAACGCGCATCGCTGTTCGCCGCAGCCGGGGCTTGCGCAAGCGTGGCAAACAATTGCCGCCGGTTTGGCAGCCCCGTGAGCGCGTCGTGCAACGCTGCGAACTCGAAGCGGTGCGACTCGCGCGCCAGTTGGCGCGTGCGCTTCGCGTACATGCCGAGCGCGGTGACCAGCGCGCTGAAGATCAGCGCCGACAAAACCATCAGCGTTCTCGCGACGTGCGAGATCCGCGTGTGCAGATCGGCGCTGACGAGATCGCGCCGCGAGCGCCAGTACGCCGACTCCGAGCGCAGCAACGCATCCACATCGTCGAAATTGACGTCGGGCGACAGTGCGCGTTGCGGGATGCGGGGCGCCGCTGCCGGGTCCGCGTTCACCATCGCGGCGACAGACGCAAGGCGGGAAGCGAGACCGATACGCGCATTTCGATAGTCCTGCGGCTGTGCGGCGCCGTCCCCGGTCAGCGGCTGCCGGGCGCTGGCCAGGTCGCGGGCGCTTTCCGCACGACCGATCGCGTCGAGAACCAGCCCGGTATATTCCTGCTTCACCTGGTCCGAGAAGATCGCCTTGATTTGCAACGCGAGGACGAGGAGTCCGGCCAGCAGACACAGCAATGCAACGCCCGCCAGCGCGGCCGGTCCCCAGCCGAAGCGTACCGTAAAGGCCGGCTTGCGCGCGGCATGCGCTGAATCAGGCCACTCACGAGTGGTTGTAGATGTCCCGCTGGCTTCCGTTGCCATGCTGTCGATAACTCACGCGATGAAAAAACGATTGCACGCGCGCGAACAGGCTGTGATTTGGCTTGGCGCGCGGCGCCGGACGGTGGCGATCCTGCTTCACGCTGCAGCTCACTGCAGCGGATTGGCCGCTGCCCGCCTGCGGCGCAACTGAATTCCGCGCGGCAACACCGGTTGACTCGGGCTGCGCTGGCGTGGCCGGTGTGGCCGGATCGGGATTGGCATTGGCAGCCTCGGCGAGCACGGCTGGGGGTTCCGGAGGCGGCGTGGCCACCGCCACACGACCCGACCACGCGCGCTGTTGCGCCGGTGCGGTGGCGGTGCCGAGCGAAGGCGACTGTTGCTCCGGCGAGACAGCAGCGCTGGCTGAGAGCGTCTGCTGCTCCGGTGAGACTGCTGCGCCGGCCGAGAGCGTCTGTTGCGCCACAGCCACGGCTTTCGCGTAAGTTCGCTGATCCTGGTCGAACCAGACGCCATACGCGACCGTGGCTGCAACCCCGACGGTCAACGCACTCGTCGACGCAGCCCAAAGCGCCAGGCGTCCAAACCGCGCAGGCGGTGAGGCAGACGCGGGATCAACCTCAGGATTGAAGTCTTCACTGAAGTCCTGCCCTGAATCTCCAAGGGGGATGTCCGCGGGGTGATCCACAGAGTGGTCCGCGGCACTATCCGCCCCCGATTCTGGTGGTTCGGTATGCTTGGCCATGGCGAGATACTCCGAACCCGTCGTCGACATCGCGACAGATTGCTTTCTGACGATCGCGCAACCCTCGTACTGTAGTCCCTTAGCGCATGAAATTCATCCACTAAGCGATGACAGTCCCGGGAATAGCTTGTCAGGGAGCAGTTAGCGTGCCCGCGAGTGCGGTTCGCCGCAGAGGCCTTGCGCGCCGGCTGCACGGTTGCCTGCGGCGCGTGAAGCCGATTGATTACGCCTCGCGCTTGCGGCAAAGCATGATGCGGCGGGAATTGAACCAGCGGGGCAGATGCGGCCAAGGCTGATTCAGCGCTTTTTCTATATCAAAGCTTTCAGCAAGCGCACGGCGAAAGGTCTTGTATCTGAAGCGCACCCCGCTAGTCTGGCGGGACAGCTTCGCAACTCTCACCGGATCTCCCGCGCCCTGCTCTGCGGCACGGCTGCGGGCCGGCACACGCTTGCGCGAGACGGTCGCCCGCCCATAACCAACGGGGACTCGCACAATGAAATATCCGCGCGGCTTCAGCACCCGCTTCGCTTCAGCGAAAAGACAGTTGCACTCCAGTTCGGTGAGGTGGTCGCAGGTGTCGATAACGGTCAAGGTGTCGAGCGAGCCCGCCTCGATCGATCTGATCGAGCGAACATATCGGCGCCC
Source organism: Paraburkholderia sp. SSBN10T (assembly GCF_056619545.1). Taxonomy (NCBI): domain Bacteria; kingdom Pseudomonadati; phylum Pseudomonadota; class Betaproteobacteria; order Burkholderiales; family Burkholderiaceae; genus Paraburkholderia; species Paraburkholderia sp. SSBN10T. The sequence continues at coordinate 90,296 of NZ_JBWQQI010000031.1, read as the reverse complement.
CGCAAACTCCGGCGAACGATACAGTTCGCGGCCGAAGGCGCGCAGATCCGGCCGCCGCTGCGGGGAATCGTCCACATAGCCGAGTTGCTGACCGCAGCCAACCATCATCGCGTCGTGGCATCCGAGAAAGCTGGTGATCCTGAGCGCGAAATCGATTCCCTGAAATACATTTCGCTCTCCGCTCAACGAGTAACGCAGCGTTTCCCGCTCGATGGAGGCCGACCCGGCCAGATCGATCGAGGCGGGTTCCGCCATTTCGTCCTGGAGCACCGTTTGCGCTTCCGACATATTTCACGCTCCCTTCGCGAACACCTGTCCATACTGGTTCGCTCGCCGGGTCAATGCAACCGCGTACGCCAGGCGGTAACCGTCAAGACACTGGCGCATCTCGACGGACCGGTAATCTGTTCCTGGATCAGGCAAGGTGGTAAGAAACATCGGGGGAATTATTTGCTTGCTACCAGCGTGCCTGGTCACTTCTTGAGCTTAAGAATCGACTTAATGCACCAGAAACCAGCATGGAATATTTGATCACTCCCTCAAAGATGACATGCTTGCGCATGACAAATACTCAGTTATCCGAATGATAAATTCTCTTACGCACGGAATCGCTCGCAACCGGTGCTCCCGGTACATCTCTTTGGTTCCCGGCGTTGAGTGGTTCGACCAACCACGCATTAACGCCGTAATTCCGCTATCGGGTCTGAAACATCTATCGGCTTGCCTGTGACGGCTCATCGCCAAGCCACTGCATGAATTCGCCCACATGCTGTGCCCAAAGCTCGGGATGCGTCATGGTGAAGTGACCCGGCGACGACGGCGTTCCCTGCTGAACTACGTATCGCCCCTGCTGAAGCGTCGGGACCAGCTTCTCGAGCACGCGAAGCGTATCGGGATTGAACTCGTCGTCGGAAAAATTCAAGGCAAAGAGCTTGGCCTTGATCCTGGGGAGCGCAGGCTCGGGATCGTAGCTGAACGACGACTTGAGCGAATAAAGGATGTCGTTCGGGTCGACGTGCTCGGCCTGGATGCGGGTGGTAGCCAGAAATTTGTCCGCCGCGGGACCGTCAGGAATTTCCTGCTGAAGCGCAGGTGCGCTGTCGATCATCATCCGCAGCACCCTGAAGCCGTCGATCCAGCCACGTGGCGTCTGCGTGTAGTCGCCGTTTTTCCAGTCCGGATCGGAGCGGATCGCATCGATCACCATGCGCCGCCACAGGAGATTGCGCCCCGAGACCGTGATCGGCAGCGAGACCACCGGCATCACGCCGTCCATCATGTCGGGATAGGCTTCGGCCCATTGCCACGCATTCATGCCGCCCATGGACATGCCGAGAATCGCGTGCAGATGCCTGATGCCCAGTGTCTCGGTCACCAGCTTGTGCTGGAGGTCGACGATGTCGCCGTAGTCGTAATTCGGAAACTTCGCGTTCAACCCATCGCTGGGCTTGCTCGACTGACCGTGGCCCACGTTGTCGGGAAATATCAGATAGTAGTGGCTCGCGTCGAGCGGGCGGCCCACATCGAAGAGCGCCTTCATGTAGGTCGGGCTCAGAAGAGTGCGGCTGTCCGCGCCTGTCCAGTGCAGGACGAGGACGGCGTTGTCGACCTCGCCCTGCGCGTTGCGATGTGGCATGCCAAGCGTCGCATAGTGAAGCTTCAACCGCTCCAGCGTCTCTCCGTCCCGGAACCTGTAGTTGTTGAACAAGGCGTCGGCCTCAACGGCCGCGGGATTCACTCTCTGGTCCCACAGCACAGTTGCCTGATTGCCGGAGGCGGCAGACGGCGGACTGGACTGTGCCGCTGCGGTGCCGGCAAACATGCGGCCGGCCAGCAGGAAGCCGAGCAGCGCGCGGGCTGTGACACGGGTACGACGAGACTTCATGATGGTTTCCTTGGACTATTTAGGAAGACTGATTCGACGGAGTTCGACGCATACCTTTGCAACGACATGCTTCACTGCCCGCTCGGCTGGCCTGAACGACGACGCAGCAGGTCGAAGGCCATGAGATGGCTTGCCCCGGAAATGCCGACGCCGTAGAACGGGATCAACGCCATCGGCAGCGTCTGGATGCCGGACATGCGGGGATCGTTGAGGAGGAAGAAGGTCAGCCCCGTACCAACCGCCACGACAAAATCGGTAAACCCGAAGAGATGGAAGACCAGATAGCGGTTGCGCCTCTTCGGCAGCAGCGTGACGCCAAGGGCCAGAAACCCTGCGATGAGATCGCCCCACCCCGCGTTCTGGACAAAGGTTTCCGGCAGAAGGTTGTGCGCCCCGTACCAGAAGAAGACCAGCGCGGCCGCAATGCGCCAGATATGAAATGCGGTTAGCGACCGCAATCCGACAGCTCCGATGTATGCACGAAAGCGCCTGGACAAGGCGTAGACGACAACGGGCGCCACAATGCCCAAGGCAATGAGGCAGGCAAGCCACAACGGGTAGACCGCGCGATAAAGACCGGCCTCGGCGGCAACGGCAACGGCCAGGCCCCATATGGCCAGCACACTCAGCAAGATGTATGTTCCGCGTCGCCTCTCTACTTCTATTTCTCGATTCATGATAAATCCATTAGTTAAACTAACTTTAAAACCTGCTTTGCGAGACACTTGCCGTTCCTGTTACATAGCTTGCACGGCGGATCGAGCACAGCCTTTCACAAGCTGGCGCACCCGGGCTTGATTGAACCTTTACAGCGCGCCCTTCCTCCCGTCCTCGGACAACTTCAGGAGCGGCGTCGACTTGAACAGGTTTTCCGGTTGCACCCGTTCCCAAAGGCTCCCCTTCCCCTGCTGCCTGCCGAGTTCGTCTTCGCGCCTAAGCCACTGTTCAACTGTCCTGATTCGATTCGGATGGATCTCATCGAGCAGCGCATAGTCGCGCTGGATCACATTGTGTTTCCAGATGTTCCAGAATCCTGTGAAATTGTCCCGGAAGCTCATGGTGCTTTTATCGGCGGGATCGGCGTTGTATCCAGCAGGCAGGCCGGCAGCCATCTTGAGCGGTCCGTTCCAGTACGCATCCAGGTCCGTGTCGATGTATCGCGCCGGACGCCCCGTCACCCGCTCGAATGCCTCGGCCAGCTTCTGGTACTCGACAGGCTCGATGGCAACTTCGAGATTCATGCCGTTCGCGCGTCCGGGATGGTCGAACAGCCAGCGAGCGTAATATCCGCAATCTTCAAGGGCAACGTGAGGCACGGCTCCATCACCGAGCGGAACGCGCCAGGTCACCACACCGTCCTCGACGAACGGCATCATCGGCGTCATGGCCGAAATCGCCATCTCCATGTATGGCCCGGTAGTGAACACCGCCGCGCCCATGCGGTCCCGGTTCGTCTGGTTCTGAAACAGGATCCATTCGCCGATGCGGCCCTTGCCGTCATAGTGACCGGCGCGGAATCGGGAATCGTAGCCGGACTTCTTGAGCGCGTAATCCAGATTGCCGTACACGAAGAATTTGATCCCCTCTTCAATGGCGATCTCATAGCAACGGATCGCCCAATAGAGCTCGGTCTTTTCGCCGGTGTTGAACCCGTCGAGATTGATGTATGCCCCGTCGCAACCGCGGAAGCCTTCCCGCAGAACGGCTTCGTCGGCGAACGTTCCTTTCAGGATCGATACATTGCCGAGTGCGAGCAGCGCCTTTGCCCGCCGGGACTCGGGATCGCGACTCAACACCCGGACCGAATATTTACGGTCGGCAACGAGCGCGTTGATGACGGGCAAGCCCTGAGCGCCGGTGCCGCCGATGACGAAAATCCTGGACGTAGTGTGAGAGGTCATGTTCGCGCCCTCAGATTGGATTGAACAGGTCTTCCAGGACAGCAAGAGCCATCGCCGGACAGGCCACTTACTCTTATAATAAGAGTAAGTGGCCTGTCCGACAAGTATTTTTCGTTTGGCGGGATTTGAGCGAAGCGTGCTGCCTCAAGGAATCGTTTTGCTTGACCTTGCCGACTCTTATAATGAGACTTACCCGGCGATGATCGCCGGGCTACTCAGGGAAACGGTTCATGCGCTCCAAGGGTTTCGACGGAATGGTGTGCCCGATCGCTGGCGTCATGGCGGCAATCGGCGATCGCTGGGGTTTGCTGATCCTGCGCGATCTCGTCTTCGGCCTCAGCCGGTACGACGAGTTTCGCCAGTCCTCCGGCGTGACCAATGCGACGCTCAGCGACCGGCTCAAGCATCTGGAGGCCAACGGCCTCGTCGAGCGCAGGCGCTATCAGGCCAATCCGGAGCGATTCGAATATCTTTTGACCCAGAAGGGCTGGCAGATCGCCCCTATGATGCCGATGCTCGCCCAGATCGGGGATCGTCTGGACGTCTCGGGCGCGTCGGCGCCGCCGATGAAGTTCGTGAACCGGAAGACCGGGGCAGAGGTACGATGGAGCTTTATTGATCAGGAGACGGGCGAGCAACTGGGCGCCGCAGATCTGGCCATCAAGGAAGGGCCGGGGGCGGACGATCTGGTCCGCTGGCGCCTGTCCCAAGGCGAACACCACCGCCCCAAAGCATGTGACGAGGAAGTTCACGACTAGCACAAATCCAGAACAAGCCGCCCGGAAAAAACAAAAGGGTTACGTCGCATTCGACGTAACCCTTTGATTTTCTGGCGGAGCGGACGGGACTCGAACCCGCGACCCCCGGCGTGACAGGCCGGTATTCTAACCAACTGAACTACCGCTCCAGATTTTTGCACCGTTAGCTTGCGAGCGTTGGTTACTCTCACAAGCTGAATCGCCTCACACTGCTTACCGAGCGATGCCGATGTCTTGGCGTCCCCTAGGGGATTCGAACCCCTGTACTCACCGTGAAAGGGTGATGTCCTAGGCCTCTAGACGAAGGGGACAACGTACGCTTACACCTTTAATGAAAAAGCCCGTTCAAGTTCATATGAACGGGCTTTGTCTGGCGGAGTGGACGGGACTCGAACCCGCGACCCCCGGCGTGACAGGCCGGTATTCTAACCGACTGAACTACCACTCCAGTCTTTACACCCTAGCTTGCGAGCGTCGGTTATTTCTCTGCAAGCCGCACCACTTTACTGCTTCTTTCGAACACTAAAGCGACGCTGATGTTTGGCGTCCCCTAGGGGATTCGAACCCCTGTACTCACCGTGAAAGGGTGATGTCCTAGGCCTCTAGACGAAGGGGACATAATCTTTCCAGATCTGTCTTTATCTTGCTGCCAACTGACGTTAATTTCATTTCGTCAGCAGCGAAGACCGATATTCTAACTACATTGTTACTGCTTGTGAAGTCCTTTTTGCTACAAGATCCAGACTTCGGAAAAGACTTCATTCTGCTCTGATGGTGGAGGTAAGCGGGATCGAACCGCTGACCTCTTGCATGCCATGCAAGCGCTCTCCCAGCTGAGCTATACCCCCTTGCAGAACAGAAACGAGATTCTAGAGTGCAAACCGCGCCTTGTAAATACCCTTTGAGTGATTACATGCGACTTTTTTAAGAGCCGCATGCAATCCCTCTCACAGGGCTCAGCCGAGCGCCTTTTCGAGGCGGCTCACCACCACGTCACGACCGAACAACATCAGCACCGCATCGATGGATGGCGTATGCGTGGTACCCGCCACTAGCAGGCGCACCGGCATCGCCAGTTGCGGCATCTTCAGCTTGTGCGCGGCAAGCGTCGCCTTCAACGCTGCCGAGATGCTTTCCTTGGTCCATTCCGCACTCTTCAGCGCAGCGGCGAGCTCGGCAATGGCCGGGCGCACCGCATCGGTCACGTGCTGCGCAAGCGACTCTGCATCGGGCGCGGGCGTACGGTAGAACATCGCGGCATTCTCGGCGATCTCCTTGACTGTCGACGCGCGATCCTTCAGCAGGCCCACCACGGCGACCAGATCCGCGCCCTGCTCAAGCACGGCCGCGTCGACTTCCAGCTCGGCGAAGAACGGCCGCGCCAGCTCCGCAAGGCGCGCGTTGTCCGCTTCCTTGATGTAGTGCGCGTTGAGCCACGTGAGCTTGTTGTGGTCGTACTGAGCCGGCGACTTGCCGAGGTGCTCGAGGTCGAACCATTCGACAAACTGCTCGCGCGTGAAAATTTCCGCGTCGCCATGCGACCAGCCCAGACGCGCGAGGTAGTTGAGCACCGCTTCCGGCAAAAAGCCGGCATCGCGATAGCCCGTCACGCTCATTGCGCCATGACGCTTGCTCATCTTTTCGCCCTGCTCGTTGAGCACGGTCGGCAAGTGCGCGTAGACCGGCGGCTCGAAACCCAGCGCGCGAAGGATGTTGATCTGGCGCGGCGTGTTGTTCACGTGGTCGTCGCCGCGAATCACGTGAGTGATGCGCATGTCGATATCGTCGACCACCACGCAGAAGTTGTAGGTCGGCGTGCCGTCCGGGCGCGCGATCACCAGATCGTCGAGTTCTTCGTTCGAGATCTCGATGCGGCCCTTCACGGCGTCGTCCCATGCCACCACGCCGGAGAGCGGGTTGCGAAAGCGCGTGACGGGCTGCACGCCAGCCGGCGGCGTCGGCAGCACCTTGCCCGGTTCCGGACGCCACGTGCCGTCATAGCGCGGCTTTTCGCCGGCCTCGCGCTGACGTTCGCGCAGCGCGTCGAGTTCTTCGGTCGACATGTAGCACGGATACACCAGCCCCTGCTGTTCCATCTGCTTGAGCACTTCGCGATACCGGTCCATGCGCTGCATCTGGTAGAACGGACCTTCGTCGTAATCGAGGCCGAGCCAAGCCATACCTTCGAGGATGGCATCGACGGACTGCGAAGTGGAACGTTCGACGTCGGTGTCCTCGATCCGCAGCACGAAGGTGCCCTTCATCTTGCGCGCGAACGCCCACGGATACAGCGCAGAACGGATGTTGCCGAGATGGATGAAGCCTGTGGGGCTCGGTGCGAAACGGGTGCGAACGGAGGTGGTCATAAACGGTTACTCGGAAGACGGGCGCCGGCGCGTGGCGGTCGAACGCCGGGAAGCGCGGCAGCGGAACGCGTCCATGCTGCAACAGGCGTGGCGCATGAAGGCGAATGGAAAAGGCAAGAGCCGAATTATACCTGTCGGCGGCCCCATCCCAAGCCCCGCGCTGCGCGGGTACGCGTGCCGCGCAACGCAGCAGCACGCGCTTTGGCGCGCCTCGCAAACCTATCTGTAACGTTTCCTCACTCGCACCGCGCGCGAGCCAGGCTTTGATTTATGATGTGCGCGCGCCGTGTTCCGGGTATGTCCACGGCGCATTGCGATCGCCGCCGGCGATCCTGTTAGCTTGAAACGCGGCGCCCGGCACCCCTTGGTGGAACCGGCGCCGTTGCTGGAGAAATCGTTGACACAGTCCACCCCACGCCTCTCTCGTCGCAGCTTTTCGCTTGCCGCGGCCTCTGCTGTCCTGACCGCCTGTACGACCACCGGCAGCCAGCCCGACAACGCATCGCGGCCGGCCAATCCCGCGGCGACCACCCCGCCCGTCACGCCGCCGCTGGACAAACCGCAGCGGCCGATTCGCGTCGGTCTTGCACTCGGTGGCGGGGCCGCGCGCGGTTTTGCGCATATCGGCGTCATCAAGGCGCTCGAGGCACGCAATATCCAGATCGACCTGATCGCCGGCACCAGCGCCGGCTCGGTGGTCGGTGCGCTCTACGCCTCCGGCATGAACGGCTTTGCGCTCAACAAGCTCGCCCTGAACATGGACGAAGCGTCGATCAGCGACTGGGCCATGCCGTTTCGCACGCGCGGCTTCCTGCAAGGCGTGGCGCTGCAGAACTATCTGAATACGACGCTGAACAATCGTCCGATCGAAAAAATGGTCAAGCCGCTCGGCGTGGTTGCCACGGATCTGCATAGTGGCCAGCCGATCCTGTTCCAGCGCGGCGATACCGGCATCGCGGTGCGCGCCTCGTGCAGCGTACCGTCGATCTTCGAGCCGGTGAAGATCGCCGGCCACGAATATGTCGACGGCGGCCTGGTGAGCCCGGTGCCGGCGTCGTTCGCCCGCAAGATGGGCGCGGATTTCGTGATCGCCGTGGACATCTCGCAGCGCCCCGAAGCGGGCCTCACCTCGAGCTCGTTCGATGTGCTGCTGCAAACCTTCACGATCATGGGCCAGACCATCAAGTCGTACGAACTCGACAAGTACGCCGACGTCGTGATCCGGCCGAACCTGGCGGCCATGAGCGGCAGCGACTTCTCGCAACGCAACGCGGCGATCCTCGCCGGCGAGGAAGCGGCGGCGAAGATCATGGCGGAGTTGCAACGCAAGCTGGCGGCGAGCCGCGTCGCGGTGTAACCGGGTGGCGCCCGGCGGGCGCCACCTTGCGGCGGTTGTGCCCCGAACGAAAAAAAGCCTGCTTCGCAAGAAGCAGGCTTTTTTGTCGACCGAACCTGCGAAACCTTTTCGCAGCCGGGCAGGCGCTTAGTTGTTAGCGCCGCCAATCGCAGCATTGACACGCTGCTTCAGATCCTGTGAGCCCTGATACGAGGTCTCGATCCGGCGTGCGCCGGTGAAACGCTTTTCCCAGTAGCCGTCGTCGAGATCGTCGACGCGAATCGTGCTGCCGGTGGACGGCGAATGCACGAACTTGTTGTCGCCGATATAGATGCCAACGTGCGAGAACGTGCGGCGCATCGTATTGAAGAACACCAGATCGCCCGGCTTCAGGTTGCTCATGCTGACCTTCTCGCCGACCCGGCTCATTTCTTCCGCGCGGCGCGGCAGGGCCATGCCGAGGGTGTCCTGGAACACATAGCGCACGAAGCCGCTGCAATCGAGGCCCGAATCAGGCGTGTTGCCGCCCCAGCGGTAACGCACGCCGATCATATTGAGCGCACCGACCACCACGTCGCCCGCCTTACCGGCCATACCGGACAAGAACGAACGTGCACCACCGCCGTTATCGGCGGCAGGAGCAGGAGTTTGCGAAGTGGGAGCGGACAGCGGAGTCGCCCCATCTTGGGGCGAAAATGAGGCATTCTGATTAAAACTGCTTACTTCGTCGGCAAACGCGCCGGGAGCTGCGGCCATCAGTACGCCAATGAACATCCCGGCGACGACGCGCGTACAAGCCTGGGTTAGGTTTCGGTGCTGCATTGGTCGGTAGTTTTTGCCTAAAAATCAGTGGGATGCGAAAAAAAGTTTGGTCGATACTAGCTAGTAAGTATTCATGTGTCAAAACAAATAGAAAAATACAATCGAGACACGCACCCAATTGGTGAAAATCAGTCCGCGAGCGCGGCTTTCAGCAGCTTTCGAGTGTAAGGATGGGCTGGTGTCGCAAAAATCTGCTCGACCTCGCCGGCTTCCACGATCAAACCGTTCTGCATGACCGCCACCCGGTGCGCCATGGCGCCAATGACGGCCAGGTCGTGGCTGATGAACACGAAGCCGAGGTTGTACTTGCGTTGCAACCCGGCTAATAACTGGAGCACCTGCTGCTGGATCGAGACGTCGAGTGCGCTGGTCGGCTCGTCGAGGATCAGGATGCGCGGCTCGAGCACCAGCGCCCGCGCAATCGCAATGCGTTGCCGCTGTCCACCGGAAAATTCGTGCGGATAACGGTACAGCACCGTGCGATCGAGTCCGACCTCGCGCAGCACCGCAATCACCTTGTCGCGCCGGGCAGCGGCATCCAGTTCAGGGCGATGCAGGGCGAGCCCCTCGCTCACGATGCGCTCGATCGTCTGGCGCGGTGAAAGTGAACTGAACGGATCCTGAAAGACGACCTGCATGTTCGAGCGCAACACCGTCTGTTCATGCCCGCGATAACTCGCGAGCGCCCTGCCCTGAAACTCGATGTCGCCATGGACGGTACGTTGCAGGCCGAGCAACGCCATGGCCAGCGTCGATTTACCCGAGCCCGATTCGCCGACGATGCCGAGCGTCTCGCCCTGCCGCACCGAGACGCTCGCATCCGCGACCGCGCGGAACCGTCCCGAGCGGAACCAGCCGCGCAACCCCGGCAATCTCGTCTTGAATTCAACCGACACGTCGCGCGCTTCGAGCAGCACCGGCGAGATCGGCAGCACGGGTACAACGGTGCGTTCAGGCCGGCTTTGCAGCAGACGTTGCGTGTAGGGATGCTGCGGCGAGGCGAAGATCTGTTCGACCGGTCCGCTCTCGACCAGCACCCCGCGCTCCATCACCGCGATGCGCTGCGCGAAACGCCGCACGAGGTTCAGATCGTGCGTGATCAGCAGGACAGCCATGCCGCGCTTTGCCGCTTCGTCGCGCTGCAGTTCGAGCAACAGCTCGACGATCTGCGCGCGGATCGTCACGTCAAGTGCGGTAGTCGGCTCGTCGGCCAGCAACAGACGCGGGCGACAAGCGAGCGCCATCGCAATCATCGCGCGCTGCCGCTGGCCGCCCGAGAGTTGATGAGGATAGCTATTGACGCGCTTGCCGGGCTCCGTAATGCCGGTGCGCGCGAGCAAGGCCACTGCACGCTTCTTCGCTTCCTTCGCGGGTACACCGTCGTGCACGACGATCGTCTCGGCGATCTGCTCGCCGACCGTGAAGAGCGGGTTGAGCGCCGTCATCGGTTCCTGGAAGATCATCGCGATAGCGGAGCCGCGCAGGCCGCGCATTTCGCGCTCGCTCTTCGCGAGCAGATCCTCGCCGTCGAAACGGATCGCCCCGCTCACCTCGGCGTCGCTCAACAAACGCAGGATCGACAGCGCGGTGACGCTCTTGCCCGATCCCGATTCGCCGACCAGCGCGACCCGCTCGCCGCGTTCAATCGCGAGCGTGACGTCCTGCACCGCGACGGTGTCGCCGAACGTCACGTGCAGACGCTCGAGTTCCAGCAGCGGCCCAGCCGCCATTTGATTTGCCGGTTCGCTCACTGGTTGCCTCCGGCGCGCATCGCATCGGAGATGCGGGTGTCGAGCGCATTGCGCAGCGCATCGCCCATGAACGTCAACAGCAACAGCATCGCCACCAGCACGCCGAAGGTGGACAACGAGATCCACCATGCATCGAGATTGTCCTTGCCCTGCGCGAGCAATTCGCCAAGACTCGGGGTCGGCGGCGGCACACCGAGGCCGAGAAAGTCGAGACTCGTCAGCGACAGGATCGCGCCGCTCATGCGAAACGGCAGGAAGGTGATGACCGGCGTCAGGCTATTGGGCAGCACGTGCCGCCACATGATCTGCCAGTTCGACAAGCCCATCGCCCGCGCCGCCCGGACATAATCCTGGGTGCGATTGCGCAGGAACTCGGCGCGTACGTAGTCGGACAAGCCGATCCAGCCGAACAGCGAGAGCAGCACGATCAGCAGGATGAAACCCGGTTCGAAGATCGAGGCGAAGATGATCAGCAGATACAACTCGGGCAAGGCGCTCCAGATTTCGATCAGCCGCTGGCCGATGATGTCGGTCTTGCCACCGAAGAAGCCCTGCACGGCGCCCGCGAAAATACCGAACACCGTGCCGATCAGCGTCAGCACCAGCGCGAACTCGACCGACACCCGAAAGCCGTAGACGAGGCGCGCCAGCAGATCGCGGCCGCGGTCATCGGTGCCGAGCAGGTTGTCGCGCGAAGGCGGCGCCGGGTTGGGTGCTTTCGAGAAGTAGTTGAGCGTGTCGTAGTAGTACGGATTGGGCGGATAGAGCGCGAAGTTGCCCGGCTTGCTGAAACGCTCGCGAACGTATGGATCGAGATAATCGGCCGGAGTCGGGAAATCGCCGCCGAAGGTGACTTCCGAATAAGTCTTGAACAACGGGAAATACAGATGTCCGTCGTAGCGGGCCACGAGCGGCTTGTCGTTCGACCACAGCGGCGCGGCGAGACTCGCCGCAAACGCGACGACGAAGACGATCAGACTCCAGTAGCCAAGGCGCTGCTTGCGAAAGCGCTGCCAGACGCGGCGCGCGGGCGACGGCGAGACAAACGCGCGGACAGGCTCGGTGCGCGGCGCCAGATCGGCTCGGGTACGGGCTCGACTCAAGTCAGCGCTCCAGTTGTTCGAATTGAATGCGGGGATCGACCCAGACGTAGCACAGGTCGGAGATCAGCTTGGTGGCGAGGCCGATCAGCGTGAACAGATACAGCGTGCCGAGCACCACCGGATAATCGCGCTGCATGACCGACTGATACGACAGCAAGCCGAGCCCGTCGAGCGAGAACAGCGTCTCGATCAGCAGGCTGCCGGTAAAGAACGCACCGATAAACGCACCCGGAAAACCGACTATCAGCGGCAGCGAGGCATTGCGGAACACATGTTTCCACAACACGCGGCGTTCGGAGAGTCCCTTGGCCCGCGCAGTCAGCACGTACTGCTTACGGATCTCGTCGAGGAAAGCGTTCTTGGTGAGCATGGTGATCACGGCGAAGCTGCCCACCACGGAGGCGGTAATCGGCAAGGCGATATGCCACAGATAGTCGAGGATCCTGGCGCCGAAACTCAACTGGGCCCAGTTGTCGGAGGTGAGACCGCGCAGCGGAAAGAGCTGCAGGAACGAGCCGCCGCCGAACAGCACGAGCAGCAGCACGCCGAGCACGAAACCCGGAATCGCATAGCCGATCAGCACGACCAGGCTGGTGACGACATCGAAATGCGAGCCGTTGCGGATCGCCTTGGCGATGCCGAGCGGCACCGAGATCAGATAAGTGAGCAGGAAGGTCCACACGCCGATGCTGATCGACACCGGCAGCTTCGAGACCACCAGCGACCATACGCTTTGATGGCGGAAATAGCTTTGTCCGAGGTCGAAAGTCGCGAAGCGCTTGAGCATCAGCACGTAGCGTTCGAGCGGCGGCTTGTCGAAGCCGTAGAGCACCTTGAGTTGCGCAACCTGTTGGGCGTCGACGCCGGTATGCGCGCGCAGCCCGAACGGCGCGCCGTTCTCGGAGCCCTTGCGCAACTCGTGCACCATCTGTTCGACCGGGCCACCGGGCACGAACTGGATCACGGCGAAGGTCAACGTCAATACCCCGAGCACGGTCGGGATCATCAACAGCAGGCGTTTGAGGATGTAGCTCCACATGGCGGCGTTTCCGGTGCGCGGACGAAAGCGTTGATATGGCGGGTATCGGGGTATCGGCCCGCAGCGAAACGTCAGGGCTTGGCAGCGGCCTCGGGCGTGAACCACCAGGACGACGGAATCCAGTCATTCGGTGAATAGTACAGCGGCAAGGTTTTGGGCCAGGCCATGCCGCGCTTGAACGCCACCCGCCACACTGGGCTGTACCACTGCGGAATCACATAGTAGCCATGCATCAGCATCCGGTCGAGCGCCCGGGACGCATCGGTGAGCTGTTCGAGCGTTTGCGCCTGCACCAGCGCGTGCAGGATCGCATCGACGGCCGGCGACCTGATGCCGCCCAGATTGCTGGAACCCGGCACGTCGGCCGACTTGCTGCCGAACCGCTCCAACTGATCGGTGCCGGGCACCTGCTCGTCGGGAAACTTGATGATCGTCGCGTCGAACTCGAATGCATCGAGACGCTTCTGATACACCGCGAAATCCGTCGTGCGATAGTTCAAGGTGATCCCGAGTTTGGCCAGATTGCGTTGGTAGGTGGCGATGACGGGCGGCCACACAGCGGCGCCTGACGAGTCGTCGAGCATTTCGAACTCGAACGGCTGCCCCTTCGCATTGCGTAGCGCGCCGTCGCGATAAACCCAGCCGGCCTCGGCGAGCAGCGCCCGCGCCTGCAACAGGTTCGCACGCAATGAGCCGGGCGCATCGGTATCGGGCTGCCTCGGCATCGTGCCGAACACCGCCGGGTCAAGCTCCTTGCGCCAGGGGTTCAACAACGCCAGTTCGCCCGCGCTGGGCGTGCCGGCTGCCTGCCACTGGGTATTCACGAAATAACTGTCGATCCGCGTGTACTGGCTGTAGAACAGTTGCCGGTCGAGCCACTGGAAGTCCAGCGCAAGATCGAGCGCCTTGCGCACCCGCACATCCTGGAACATCGGCCGGCGCAGGTTCAGAACGAAGCCCTGCATGCCGTTGCCGTTGTGCTGCGGAAATTCGCGCTTGATCAGGTCGCCGTTGTCGAACGGCTTGCCGACATCGCGCCGCACCCAGTTGCGCGCGACCATTTCGACCATCGTGTCGTACTCGCCCGCCTTGAACGCCTCGCGGCGCGCGGTATCGTCCGCATACAGCTTGTAGGTGATACGGTCGAAGTTGTTCATGCCGACCCGCACCGGCAGCGTCGCGCCCCAGTAGTTCGGATCGCGCCGGTAAGTAATCGTGCGGCCGTTGCTGTAGCTCTCGATCAGATACGGGCCGCTGCCGATCGGCTTTTCGAACGTGAGCTGGTCGAACGGAACGCGTGTGCCGTCGGGCTTCACGCCCCACTTGTGCGAAAAAATCGGAATGCCGCCGGCCAGCAACGGCAACTCGCGGTTGCGCTGGCGGAATTCAAAACGCACGGTCTGCGGATCGACCACCACCGCACGTGTGATGTCGGCAAAATACGAGGCATAGGCAGGCGCTGCCTGCGGGCTCTTGAGCGTGTCGAGCGAGAACTTGACGTCCTCGGCGGTCACCGGATCGCCGTTCGAAAAATGCGCGTGCGGATTGATATGGAATGTGGTCGACAGTCCGTCCGGCGCTACGCGGATGTCGTCGGCCAGCAGGCCGTACGCGCTGGCGACCTCGTCGGAACTCCCGGTGGCTAGACTCTCGAACAGAAAGTCCATGCCCGGGGCCGCGTTGCCGCGCAGCGTAAACGGGTTGAACTTGTCGAAGCTGGTTTGCCGGTCCGGATTGGCCAGCACCAGCGTGCCGCCCTTGGGCGCGTCCGGGTTGACGTAGTCGAAGTGCTTGAAATCCGCCGGATACTTGGGCTCGCCGTACTGCGCGATCGCGTAGGAGGCGTGCGCCGGTTGCGCCGCGAGCAACGCCGCCGTGGCCCCGAACAGGATGAGTGCCGCTGCGAGGCCGCTTGCCAGGCCACTTCCTGCACCCTGCGAACGGACACGCGAGATCGTTTTTATCATGGCGCGCCAGCCTGCGCCATCTGCTTGAACCCGTCGCGAGCCAGTTGTCATAAGGGCCTAATAGGTCAGTGGGAGGCCAGTGGGCCGTTGCAATGTGAGAGAATTCTACCCAATAATCCCGCGCGATCCCGCACATCTGAGCTCGCGGCGCGTTGACTTCATTAGGAGAATTCATGGGCTTCCTCGCTGGTAAACGAATCTTGCTGACCGGCTTGCTGTCGAACCGTTCGATCGCGTACGGCATTGCGCAGGCTTGCAAGCGCGAAGGCGCAGAACTCGCGTTCACGTATGTCGGCGAGCGTTTCAAGGACCGCATCACCGAGTTCGCAACCGAATTCGGCAGCGATCTGGTCTTCCCTTGCGACGTCGCAGACGACGCGCAGATCGAAGCGCTCTTCACCTCGCTGAAGGAACGCTGGGACAGCCTCGACGGCCTCGTCCACTCCATCGGCTTTGCACCGCGCGAAGCGATTGCCGGCGACTTCCTCGACGGCATGACGCGCGAAAACTTCCGTATTGCGCACGATATTTCGGCGTATAGCTTCCCGGCGCTCGCCAAGGCAGCACTGCCGATGCTGTCGCAGGACGCGGCGCTGCTGACCTTGAGCTACCTCGGCGCCGAACGCGCGATTCCGAACTACAACACGATGGGTCTCGCCAAGGCTTCGCTCGAAGCAAGCGTGCGCTACCTGGCCGTTTCGCTCGGCGCGAAAGGCGTGCGCGTCAACGGCATTTCCGCCGGCCCGATCAAGACGCTGGCGGCAAGCGGCATCAAGGGCTTCGGCAAGATCCTCGATTTCGTCGAAGGCAACGCCCCGCTCAAGCGCAACGTGACGATCGAACAGGTCGGCAATTCGGCGGCGTTTCTGCTGTCAGATCTGGCGGCCGGCGTGACGGCGGAAATCCTGCACGTCGACAGCGGCTTCAACTCGGTGATCGGCGGCATGGCCGCGGTCGCGGAGTAAGCGAGCGCGTCTGGCAGAGCGCCCTCCTCTACGGCGCGCGTTTTACGCACCCAATAAAAAACCGCCCCATGAGGCGGTTTTTTTTAGCTTCTAGCGCCAGGAAAACTGCGCTATCCGGCTCTTTAATTCCAGTGGCCGTGACCGTGGTCGTGATCGCGATAGCCACCACGGTCGCCATACCCGCCCGGCGGGTGACGGCGATACCATTCGTCGCGCCCCCAATAGCGGCGGCCGTCCCAGTAACGGTCGCCATGCCAGCCGATCACGATCGCCGGACCGCCGTAGTACACCGGCGCCGGCGCATAAACGACGGGCGGCGGAGGCGGCGGCGGCGCGTAGACAGGCGCCGGAGCGACGTACACCGGCGCCGGGATACCGATATTGACACCCACGCTCACGCCGGCCATTGCTGCACCCGATGCGCCCAGCGCGAGAACCCCGATCAGAAGCGGAACAAGACGAGCGGACTTCATGGAATTCACCTTTTTAACAAGTGTGGTGTGTTTGTTGGCTGCAATATAACGCAAGGAGATGCTCCGCGTATTTCAAGTTTGTAAGAACTGATGCACAACATCGCACTCTGAAGCGCTACGTTACGTCTGGTTACAAGGGACGATGTTTCGGTGAAAAACGGACGCGGCCGTAACACATGTGGCGTGGATGTTGGGGGTGGCGGCACGTGGGCCAACCAAGGTACGGCATGATTTGCCGAAGCGCGACGCGGGCAGTGGCGAGGTCCGCGCCGTGCATCGAATGCAAAGTTGATTTGGCATCCGAAACATATTCGACGCATGCGCGAATGTCAGTATTTCGTGACATGCGCAACCTCGGCTCAGTGGGATGAGTTCATCCGAATCGACAAACTCGGGCCCGGAAAAACAAAACCCCAAGAGACCGCGATCTCTTGGGGTTCCGCCGCCATTGCTGGCGGAGACGGAGGGATTCGAACCCTCGATCCAGGTTTTGGCCCAGATGCTCCCTTAGCAGGGGAGTGCCTTCGACCTCTCGGCCACGTCTCCCAAACTTTCTGTCGCGCAGGGAGTCAGCGCGACGAAGCCAAGATAATAGCGGCCCGAACCGCGAAGGTCAATGTCTACGGCACATTTTTTGTGCCAGATTTGCCATTGACGACGCAATTCCTTCACATTGGCCGCAGACAACGCACAAGCGAACGCATGAAGCGCGAACGGGACGCTCTTGTACGTCCCGTTTTTTAACGCAAATTACGCCTGATCCAGCTCGAACGCCTTATGCAGCGCGCGCACGGCGAGCTCCATATACTTCTCGTCGATCAGCACCGAAATCTTGATTTCGGAGGTGGAGATCATCTGGATGTTGATGCCCTCTTCCGACAGCGTGCGGAACATCGTGCTCGCGATACCGACGTGCGAACGCATGCCGACGCCGACCACCGAGACCTTCGACACCTTCGGATCGCCCAGCACCTGCTCGGCCTTCACATGGTCCTTCACCTGGCCCGTGAGAATGTCCATGGCACGCTGGTAATCGCCGCGGCCCACCGTGAACGTAAAGGCCGTCTTGCCCTCGACGCTCTGGTTCTGGATGATCATGTCGACGTCGATGTTCGCATCCGCCACCGGTCCGAGGATCTGGTAGGCGATGCCCGGCTTGTCGGGTACACCCATCACGGCGATACGTGCTTCGTCGCGCTGAAACGCGATGCCCGAGATGACTGCTTTTTCCATGGTCTCGTCTTCTTCAAAAGTAATCAGGGTGCCCGAGGTCATTTCGGCTTCGAGCGGGATCAGCGGATCGGTCAGGCTCGACAGCACACGCGTCTTCACCTGATATTTGCCGGCGAATTCCACCGAGCGGATCTGCAACACCTTCGAACCCAGGCTTGCCATCTCCAGCATTTCTTCGAACGTCACGCAGTCGAGCCGGCGCGCCTCTTCGACCACGCGCGGGTCGGTGGTATAGACACCGTCGACGTCCGTATAGATCAGGCACTCATCCGCCTTCAGCGCGGCAGCCACGGCGACCGCCGAGGTGTCCGAACCGCCACGGCCGAGCGTGGTGATGTGGCCTTCCGGATCGACGCCCTGGAAACCGGTAATCACCACCACCTTGCCGGCGTCGAGATCGCGCATCACGCGCTCGCCGTCGATTTCGCTAATGCGCGCCTTGGTGAACGCGCTGTCGGTTTTGACCGGCACTTGCCAGCCGGCGTAGCTGACCGCGTCGACGCCCGCTTCCTGCAGCGCGATGGCGAGCAGGCCCGAGCTGACCTGTTCGCCGGTGGCGGCAATCATGTCGAGTTCGCGTGGGCTCGGCTGGGCCGAAATGTCTTTTGCGAGGCCGAGCAAGCGATTCGTTTCGCCGGACATCGCCGAGGGCACCACGACCATCTTGTGACCGGCCTTGTGCCATTTCGCGACGCGCTTCGCGACGTTCTTGATGCGCTCGACCGAGCCCATCGAAGTACCGCCGTATTTATGTACGATGAGTGCCATTGTCGTTCTGAACTGGAGAAGTAACCGCGCTGCCGCGCTGGAGACGACCGCACCAAGGCACAAGAGCGCAACGTTTCAGGAACGACGGCGAAGTGTGAAGGGTGGCGGCGTAGATGCAGCGCACGTGCAGCACGCGCGGATTTGCCCGCGAGGAATCGCCAAAGGCCGCTGGCTGGCGGCTCCCCGGTGGCTTATGGTCGCCGGGAAACACAGAAAACGGCCGGAAAACAGCAAAAGCGCATCAAAATGACGGCAATAGCGGCTTCGGGCAAACAAGTTAACGTACCCGATCGGGCGCAAAAAGACAAGCCGAAATCCCCGCAATAAGCACGGCAAAGGCTTGTGCGCAAAGGCGTTGCGCCCTGGTTCGCGGCGTCGCCGTGCTGCGGCGGCACATCGGGGCTGCGCCGCGGGTATCGGGCCGGCCGGTCAGGCGATCAGCAGATCCTCGCGCCAATCGATCCGTACATAGCCCCGTTCCCCCTGCGCAGCGCCGGCATCACCCTGCGTTGGCCACGCCGCCCGGTTCACGCCGAGCAGCGGCACGAACAGCAGCGTGTCGCCGGCGAACAGCAGCGGCACGTCGCGTTTCCACGCCGGCACGCCCTGCTCCTGGAACAGGTTCTTGAGGGTTCGGCTCGCACCCTGTGCGTTCGTGCGCATGCGCTCGCCGCCGCGGCGCGAACGGGCTGTGAGAGGCGCTGCCTCGAGGAGCGCGATTGGCACGGCAGCCGGGTCGTCCGCTGTCGTTTCGGCAAACACAAAGGTGCCGCGCCATTGCGGCAGACGCCAGATCGATTCGCCCTGCCAGGCGAGTTGCGCGAGCGCCCGCGCCACCAGCGCAGTTTCATCGCCAGGCTCCGCGCTGTCGCCCGCTTCCCAGTAGATTTGTCCGCGATAGCTGCGCAGCGCCTGACCGACGTGATCGACGCGCAGACTATGCGCCGCGCCCACTTCGCGCAGTTGCCGCAGCGCGTCGGTTAAACGCGCCGTCGATGCAGCGGGCAGGCCAAGCGAGCGCATCCAGAAACGCAGCAGGTTCAGCGCACGGTCGTCGTCGAGCGCGAGCAACGCATCGCGCGCGAGCGCGCGGCCCTCGTCGCAAGCGGCAGACGCCATGTCAAGGCGCGCGAGCTCATCGAGCAGACGTTGCGCGGAGGCCGCGTGGCCCGCGGTACGCGCCAGGGCATCGCGATAGCCCGGGAAATGCACGGCCAGCGCCGGCAGCACGTCATGACGCAAGGCATTGCGCGCATAGCGCGTGTCGGCATTCGATTCGTCGTCGACCCACGCGAGCGAGCGCGCCGCCGCGTACCGCTCAAGTTGCGCGCGCAACAAATGCAGCAGCGGCCGGACTCGCGTGACGCCGGCGCCCGCCGGCAAGTACTCGGGGGCCATCGCAGCAAGCCCCGCCAGCCCTGCCCCCCGCAGCAACTGCAACAGCACCGTTTCGGCCTGATCATCGGCATGCTGCGCGAGCCACAACGTTGCCGCGCCGTGCCGCGCGCACAGCGCGTCGAGCGCGCGGTAGCGGGCCTCACGCGCGGCCGCTTCGACACTCACGCCTGGGTCGCGCGCCACTTCCACACGCTCGGCCGCGAATGCAACGCCGCGCTCGCGCGCGAACGCCTCGCAATGCGCGAGCCACTGATCCGCATGGGGACTGAGGCCGTGGTGGACATGCAGCGCCAAGCAGCGCGACGCTCCGGCCACGCGCACCACGGCATCGAGCAATACGCTGGAGTCGACGCCGCCGCTGAACGCCACCGCAATCCGTGCGCCGTCAGACTCAGCAGGCAGCGCGGCAAGCGCCACGCCGAGCGCCTCGAGAACGAGGTGCTCGGCAGGAGAGTTAGCGGCGTGAGTCACGGCGAGAAGGCGCGCGGCGCCCTGGAATGGGAAGACGGGCCGGCTTATGCGCCCGGCGTCGTTTCCTTGAACTTGCCGTACGCCATCAGCCGTTCGAAGCGGCGTTGACGCAGGTCCGGGATGCTCATGCCATGGAACTGACGCAGCGAATCGGCCAGCGCACGGCGCAACATGGCGGCCATGCCCTTCGGATCGCGATGCGCGCCACCGAGCGGCTCGTTGACGATCTTGTCGATCAGGCCGAGGGCCTTCAGACGATGCGCGGTCAAACCGAGCGCTTCAGCCGCTTCCGGCGCCTTCGCGGCGCTCTTCCACAGAATCGAGGCGCAGCCTTCCGGCGAAATCACCGAATAGGTCGAGAATTGCAGCATCAGCACGCTGTCGCCCACGGCGATGGCAAGCGCGCCGCCGGAACCGCCTTCACCGATGATCGTCGAGATGATCGGCGTCTTCAGTTCGGCCATCACATACAGATTGCGGCCGATCGCTTCCGACTGGCCGCGCTCTTCCGCACCGATGCCGGGATAGGCGCCCGGCGTGTCGATGAACGTGAACAGCGGCAGGCCGAATTTTTCGGCGAGGCGCATCAGGCGCTCCGCCTTGCGATAGCCCTCCGGGCGCGGCATGCCGAAGTTGCGCAGCGAGCGCTCCTTGGTGTCGCGCCCCTTCTGGTGGCCGATCACCATGCAAGCCTGACCGTTGAAACGCGCGAAGCCGCCGACGATCGCCAGATCGTCCGCGAACGCACGGTCGCCGTGCAGTTCGTGGAAATCGGTGAACAGTTCGCTCACATAGTCGAACGTATACGGACGCTGCGGATGACGGGCAATTTGCGAAACCTGCCACGGCGACAGGTTCGCGTACAGATCTTTGGTGAGTTGCTGACTCTTCTTGGACAGCCGCTCGATTTCTTCCGAAATATCGACGGCCGAATCGTCCTGCACGAAGCGCAATTCTTCGATCTTCGCTTCGAGTTCCGCGATCGGCTGCTCGAAATCCAGAAAAGTGGTCTTCATTGGTTTTAATCCTTGGACTTACCAGGCAGCGCGTATTCTAACCGCGACCGCCGCTGTCAAAACCACCTCTAAACTATCGACTCGGCAAAATCGATAGCCTTGAGGCGGCATCGCATCAGATCAGTTCAATAGTCGACCGGCAACGGATCGAGACTACGCCACATATACCAGGTCGCGACCGTGCGCCACGGCTCCCAGTTCGCGGCGACCTCGCGCGCTTCGCTGCGCGTGACCGGTTCACCGCTGAAATAATTGACGCTGATCGCGCGGATCAGGCCGAGGTCGTCAAGCGGCAGGACATCCGGGCGCGACAGGTTGAAGATCAAAAACATCTCCGCGGTCCAGCGGCCAATGCCGCGGATCTGCGTCAACTCTTCGATCACGGCCTCGTCTTCCATCGAGGTCCACTTGCCGACGTGCAAGGCGCCCGAGACGAAGTGCTCGGCCAGATCCAGAATGTATTCCGCCTTACGTTTGGACAGGCCGCAGGCCATCAGCTTGTCTTGCCCCAGCTTGATGAACTGTTGCGGCACGAGCTTCGGACACGCGCTTTCGACGCGCTGCCAGGCCGCCTGTGCCGAAGCGACTGAAATCTGTTGTCCCACCACGGAACGCGCGAGCGTCACGAACGGGTCGCCCCGGCTCAGCAGATGCACCGGGCCGAATTTCGGAATCAGCTTCTTGAGAATGCGGTCGCGCTTGACGAGGTCGGCGCAGGCCCTGTCCCAGTAGTCGGGGCGCGAGACTTCCGCCGTGAGGCCGCCGACCTGCACCGGCACGGCGACTTCCGTGTCGTCGAGTGCACGCGTTTTGCGCACGACTTCACCGTCATGCAGCGTGTCGCGCGCGAGCTGCTGCGCCTCGTCGGCGAGTTCGGCCGGCAGCGCGCCGTTGCCGCTGTGCGGTTTCGCGCGCGGGGCACGCGTTGCTCTCGCCGGCCGGACCTGCTTGGCAGGCTTTGGCGCGTGCGCCGAGGCGCCGTTGAGCGCACGCTTCACCGGTGTCTTCTTTGCGGTACTGCCTGCCTTGCCGGCGACCTTCGCCGATGCGGGCGCCGCTTTCGCCGCGCTGCCGTTACGCGCGCGAACCGGTTTCACTGCGGCTGCCGCGCTTGTTTGAGACGCGGCCCGTTTAGCCGGCGTCTTCGTGGCCGTTGCCATCCTGCCTCCTGCCTGGCGAGTCGATCAAAGGGAAGTACGAGGTGCGCTCACACGCGCCGCCACTCGGTCAACCCGCCCGGTTTGTCTTCAAGTGCAACGCCGGCCTCGAGCAATTCGGCCCGAATCCGGTCTGCTGCCGCATAGTCCTTCGCCTGCTTGGCGGCCACGCGCGCGGCGATCTTCGCTTCGATCGCGGCGGCATCGAGCGCGCCTTCACCTGCACTGCCCGCAGCCTGCTGCAGGAATGCACGCGGCTCCCGGCCAAGCAGTCCGATGATGCGCGCGAGCGCTCGCAGTTGCCGGGCCAGCGCGGGATCGCGCGTGCGGTTCACTTCACTTGCCAGCTCGAACAACACCGCGACTGCCACCGGTGTGTTGAAGTCGTCATTCATGGCCGCCTGGAAACGCTGCGCGTGCGCTTCGTTCCAGTCGAGCCCGGCGTCGTCCGGCGCCACGTCTTTCAACGACGTGTACAAACGCGTGAGGGCGTTGCGCGCGTCGTCGATATGCGTGTCGCTGTAGTTCAACGGCGAGCGGTAGTGCGCCCGCGCGATGAAAAAACGCACCACTTCAGCATCGTACTGCGCCAGCACTTCCCGGATCGTAAAGAAGTTGCCGAGCGACTTCGACATCTTCTCATTGTCGATCTGAACGTAGCCGTTGTGCATCCAGTAATTGACAAACGTTTGCCCCGTCGCACCTTCGCTTTGCGCGATTTCGTTTTCGTGGTGCGGAAACTGCAGGTCCTGCCCGCCACCATGAATGTCGAAATGATCGCCGAGCAGCGTGCAGCCCATCGCGGAGCATTCAATGTGCCAACCGGGACGGCCGCGCCCGTACTGCGAATCCCAGCCCGTGTCGGCAGGCTCGTCCGGCTTGGCCTGTTTCCAAAGGACAAAATCGAGCGGATCCTGCTTCGCGTCGTTGGCCGCAACGCGCTCGCCGGCCCGCAGGTCTTCGAGCGACTTGCCCGACAGCTTGCCGTAGCCAGAAAATTTGCGCACCGCATAATTAACGTCGCCGTCGCTCGCCTGATAGGCATAGCCGTTCGCTTCCAGCTTCGCGATCATGCCGAGCATCTGCGGAATATATTCCGTCGCGCGCGGTTCGAGATCGGGCCGCTCGATGCCGAGCGCGTCCGCGTCTTCGTGCAGAGCGGCAATGAAACGATCGGTCAGCGACTTGATCGTCTCGCCGTTTTCGACCGCGCGGCGGATGATCTTGTCGTCGATATCGGTAATGTTGCGCACATAGGTGACCTTGTAGCCGAGCGTGCGCAGCCAGCGTTGTGCGATATCGAACACGACCATCACGCGTGCATGACCGATGTGACAATAGTCGTACACCGTCATCCCGCAGACGTACATCCGTACGACGCCCTCTTGCAGCGGCACGAAAGTTTGCTTCTCACGCGCGAGCGTGTTGTAGATGCGCAGTGATTCCATAGAGACGATGCGTGGGCCGAAAGAAATCCGCAATGTGTTTCGTGCGCGCCGTGGCCGTTCGGTACCAGCTCAGTATCTCAGCACAAAGCGTCAGTACCGGGCGTCAGCACAAAACGGCTGGGCGCATACAGCAGCAAACCGGCGCACCTGGTGCGGCGGTCAGGCTGCGATCAAGGCGGAGACGACCACGAGTGGCGAAAAGACAGTCTGTGGTTCAACGGAACGCGCAGACCTTTTGTTAGAATGGGTCGGAGTATAACATCCAGACTTGAGCCTATGAAACCTTCCAGCGGCCGCGCGCGAAGCGCCGCGACCCTCGCCGCGACGGCCCTGTGCGGCCTCGCCGTCATGCTGTTGCCGGGCGTCCCCGCGTACGCGCAGAAGTCCCCTACGTTCTCGCAAGGCCCCGCCGTGCGCGACGGCACACCGGAAATCGACGCCTCGATCGCGCAGAAAAACTGGAACGCCGCGCTCACGCAACTGGACGCCCGCATCGCCGCCAATCCGCGCGACGCGCAGGCGCAGTTCAAGCGCGCCACCGTGCTGGCTCACCTGAATCGCGACGACGAGGCGATCCAGGCGTTCATCGCGCTGACGCAGACTTACCCGGAATTGCCTGAGCCGTACAACAACCTTGCGGCGCTGTATGCCAAGCACGGCCGGTATACGGAAGCCCGCGAGGCGCTCGAAACCGCCACCAAGGCGAACCCCGACTACGGCCTCGCCTACGAGAATCTCGGCGACCTGTACTTGCGGCTCGCCGACTCCGCCTACCAGCGCGCGCAAAATCTCGGCCATGCAAGCGGTCCGACCCAGCAGCGCCTCGCCGACATCCAGAAGATCATCTCGCCGCCGCCGAGCAGCGCGAAACCGGTCAAGAAGGTTGCCGCGCCGGACGACTACACGAACCGCGCCACCTCCAACATAACGGAGTCGCCAAGCTTCCAGTTCGGCGGTGCGAACGGTTCGCTCGCCATGCCGCCGTATATGGCGCCGTCGCAATAAGCGCCGCTGCCGTACACTCGTCGCCAACGTTTTTTCCACCCTGAGGATCTTCATGAAATGGCTGATGCTGGCGCTCGGTAGCGCCGCCCTGATCGCGAACGCACCCGCTTTTGCCCAGTCCGCTACGCCGGCTGCGCATCCGTCCGTCCTCTTCAAGACCACGGACGGCGACATTCGCGTCGAGCTGTACCCCGAGAAGGCGCCGAAGACCGTCGCGAACTTCCTCGACTATGTGAAATCCGGCCAGTACAGCGGCACGATTTTCCATCGCGTGATTCCCGGCTTCATGATCCAGGGCGGTGGCTTTACGCAGAGCTACGCGGAAAAGCCGACGCGCGCGCCGATTCCGCTTGAAAGCCGCAACGGTCTGAAGAACGTCGTGGGTGCGATCGCGATGGCTCGCACCAGCGATCCGGATTCGGCCACGGCGCAGTTCTTCATCAACACCGCGGACAATGCCGGCCTCGACTATCCGGGCCAGGACGGTAACGGCTACGCCGTGTTCGGCAAGGTCACCTCCGGCATGGATGTCGTGAAGAAGATCGAAGCAACGCCGACCACCACGCGCGGCCCGATGGCCGACGTGCCGCAAACGCCGATCGTGATCGAATCGGCTACGGTCGTCAGCAAGTAAGCTTAGCAAGCGCACCCGCCGGCGAGGCAGGCGCTCACCGCCCTTGCACCGCTCACGCTCCGGCGCGGCCCCTCGTTCGATGCGCCGCGCCTTCCACCCACCCGTTCATCAAAGGATTCCATCATGGTCGAACTGCACACGAATCACGGCGTCATCAAACTCGAACTGGACGCCGAAAAGGCGCCGAAGTCGGTCGAGAACTTCCTCAACTACGTGAAGGCCGGTCATTACGACAACACGGTGTTCCACCGCGTGATCAACGGCTTCATGATCCAGGGCGGCGGTTTCGAACCCGGCATGAAGCAAAAGCCGACCGAAGCGCCAATCACCAACGAAGCGAACAACGGCCTGAAGAACGTCACCGGCTCGATCGCGATGGCGCGCACCAACGATCCGCATTCGGCAACGGCGCAATTCTTCATCAACGTGAACGACAACGACTTCCTGAACCACTCGTCGCCGACGCCGCAAGGCTGGGGTTACGCCGTGTTCGGCAAGGTGGTCGAAGGTCTCGACATCGTCGAAAAGATCAAGTCGGTGAAGACGGGTTCGAAGGGCTTCCATCAGGACGTGCCGGTCGACGACGTGATCATCGAAAAAGCGGTCATCGTCGAGTAAGCACCTGGGCGGGCGTCAGCGGCGGCTGCCATGCGCTGACGCCCGGCGCACCATCGAGCGATAGCATTTACTGCAACTGCACTCAGGCACTCTTCAATGCTGCAAGATACGCCGCTGCGAAGCGTCGCTGCGGGCGTGCCTGGCGAGGGCCAACGCCCGAACGCCGCACGCCCGTTTTTTTTCATCTCGGATCTGCATCTGAGCGAGGCGGTGCCGCGCACGGTCGCCGCTTTCGAGCACTTTGTCCGCGTCACGGCTGAACAGGCCGACTCCATTTTCATTCTCGGCGACCTGTTCGAGTACTGGATCGGTGACGACATGTTGAGCGATCCGTTCGTCGCCCGCATGACGGCATTGATGCACACGTTGTCCGAGCGCGGCATCGCGCTCTACATCATGCACGGCAATCGCGATTTTCTGCTGGGCAAGCGCTTCATGAAAGCAGCCGGCGCGATCTGGTTGCCGGACCCGTTCGTGATTACGGCATTCGGCATGCGTATCGCGCTCGCGCATGGCGACGCGCTCTGCACCGCGGACCGCGCCTACATCCAGTTTCGCCGCTTCGCGCGCTGCCGTTTCGCCCAGATGCTGTTTCTCGCCTCACCGTTCAGATGGCGCCGGGCGCTGGCCGAACGGATGCGCTCGGCGAGTCAGGAAGGCCGCTCACGGCCGGTCTCGCCCAAATACGATGTGACGCGCGAAGGCGTTGCGGCGTTGTTCAAGGAGACGGGGACGGCCACGATCGTGCATGGTCATACGCACCGGCCGGCCCACCATCGCGAACCCGGCGGCACGCGCTGGGTGCTGCCGGACTGGGATCTCGATCACGGTGAACGCCGTGGCGGCTATCTACGGGTCGATGCCGAAGGGATCAAGGCTTTGCCGCTGGATTGATGGGACTGCCCGGTGCCACCCGCTCGTTCGCGAACCGCAAGCGGCGAAGGCATCCTGGGTCGGCGCCCACTCGCGGGCTCTAGGACTTCGCAGACTGACTGAGCCGTGCGCTCAGCTTTCAGCCGCCACGCCATCGACCTTCCCTGCGATTGCCGCAGACAAACGCCGCAGATCGAGCAGCGCCGCATCCGCGCCCTGCAGCGCTTCGAGACTGGTGCCCAGACGCTCCAGCGCGGCGACGATTTCGTCGATGCGTTGCGACTGCGTCGCTGCATGGTCGATCAACCCATGGATGGCGAGCGACACCGGATCGTCGGCATTCGGCGTAATGCCATAGGCGCAGAAGGCGCCGCGCGCCGGCGCGCCGGCCTGTGCACCGCGAGCGCCGGTCGCCCCTGCCGCGGGCGCCGCAGCCGGCACGATCACCCGGGCCGGATTGCCCACCGCCGTGCCGCCCGCAGGCACCGGCTTCACCACCACCGCATTCGAACCGATCTTCGCCTCCGCGCCGATCGTGAAGCCGCCCAGCACCTTGGCGCCGGCGCCGACGATCACCCCGCGCTCGAGCGTCGGATGGCGCTTGGCGCCGCGCGTGAGCGACGTGCCGCCGAGCGTGACGCCCTGATAAATCGTGCAGTCGTCGCCGATTTCCGCGGTCTCGCCGACCACCACACCCATGCCGTGGTCGATAAACACGCGGCGTCCCACCGTCGCGCCGGGGTGAATCTCGATGCCCGTGAGGAAGCGCGCCAGTTGCGAGACGAAGCGCGCCAGCCAGCGGCGCCTCGCCCGCCAGCAGGCATGGGCGAGCCGGTGCAGCACCAGCGCGTGCAGCCCCGGATAACAGGTCAGGACTTCCCAGGCGCTGCGGGCGGCGGGATCGCGCTCGCGGATCGTAGCGATGTCTTCGCGAAGTCTCGTGAACATGGCAGTGACGCTTTCGTGGGGAGGAGTCGCCGCCTCGCGGCGTACGACGGCGCTGCCGGTTAGCACATCGGCAGCTTTGCTTAGAACGTTTCGAGCAATTGTAGGGCGATTGCGGCAAACCTGCCGGATGTCCCCGCTCCCGGCAAGGTCGTCAGGGATGGCGAGGCAGTAGCGGACCGTGCGCCGACCTTTCAAGGAAACGCCGGGCCGCCCCAAGTTTCCCGCCCGGCAAGAAGTCCCCGCCCCAAAGGAAATCCCCTTGGGGGGATTGGGGGATTGGCCTGACACGTAAGCGGCAAGTCTGAGGCGCTCAGGAAGCGCCGTCGCCCGGCTGCTTCACCTTGAGCAGAATATGCTTGGCGATGCCGCGCAAGATATTCACCTCTTCGCGCTCGAGCCCGGAGCGCGCAAACAGCCGCCGCAGACGCGACATCAGCTTCTTTGGATTGGCCGGATCGAGAAATTCGAGCGCGACGAGCGCGCTTTCGAGGTGCGCATACATGCCTTCGATATCGTCGCTAGGCGCAAGCGAGTACGCTGCGCCCTGCCCTTCGGCGCCGCCGGCAGCCGCGCCGCTCGCGCCGGCCAGGCTGCCCGCGCCGAGGTACGCGGTGCGCAACTCATACGCCAGCACCTGCACCGCCTGCGCCAGATTGAGCGAGCTGTAAGCCGGGTTGGCCGGAATATGCGCGAGCACGCTGCAGCGCTCGACATCTTCGTTGGACAGCCCCGTGCGCTCGTTGCCGAACACCAGCGCGATGTCGCCATGCGCCGCGTGCTCGCACGCGTGCGCCGCCGCGGCACGCGGCACGAGCTGGGGCGGCCCGTATTCGCGCGCGCGGGCCGTCAGCGCCACCGACCAGTGCACGCCATTGAGCGCATCGGCCAAGGTGGGGACGACGTGGACGCCGGCCAGCACATCGTCTGCGCCGCTCGCCATGGCGATGGCCTCGGGATCGGACTGCACATGCGGCACGCGCGGCGCCACCAGCACGAGACGCGAAAAACCCATGGTTTTCAGCGCGCGTGCCGCCGCGCCGACATTGCCGGGGTGACTGGGTTCGACGAGCACAAAACGGGTGGAGGTAAAACCGCCGCGCACCGGCGCAGCGCTGTCCGGCCCGCAGATCTCGGACGGCAGGGAGGACGAAGACGGATTGTGGGGTTGGGCCACGATGAAAATGGGGAGCTAAAGACCCCTATGGTAGCGCCAACCGCGCCCGCGAACCTACCCGCCTTGCGCGGTGCGCTGCCGGAGAACCCCGGAGTCGGGTAAAATCACGCCTATTGCGCCGTCTTCGCACGAGCGCCTCGTTCTTATTCAATTCGTCTCCGTCGACGGAACGCCTGTCAAGGGGCGGTTCCGTGTTGTTTCAGCTGCGCAGTTGCGGCTGATTTACAGCTCAATTTCAGCTCATTACCGGTAAGCAGCCGCGCTGCCCCGGCACAAGGATCCAGGCTCATGCATCCCATGCTCAACATCGCCGTCAAGGCCGCCCGCCGCGCCGCGCAAATCATCAACCGGGCATCGCTCGATCTCGACCTGGTCCAGGTCAGCAAGAAACAGCACAACGATTTCGTCACGGAGGTCGACAAGGCGTCGGAAGCCGCGATCATCGATACGCTGAAGACCGCCTACCCCGATCACGCCATCCTCGCCGAAGAATCCGGCAAGTCGGACAACGAGTCCGAATACCAGTGGATCATCGACCCGCTCGACGGCACCACGAACTTCATCCACGGCTTCCAGTACTACTGCGTGTCCATCGCCCTCGCGCACAAGGGCATCGTGACCCAGGCCGTCGTCTACGACCCGAACCGCAACGACCTGTTTACCGCCTCGCGCGGGCGCGGCGCGTTCCTGAACGACCGCCGCATCCGCGTCGGCCGCCGCGACCGCCTCGCCGACGGCCTGATCGGCACCGGTTTCCCGTTCCGCGAAACCGACGGTCTCGACGCCTACGGGCGTCTCTTCAAGGAAATGACCGAAGCCTGCGCCGGCCTGCGCCGACCGGGTGCGGCCGCGCTCGATCTCGCGAACGTCGCCGCGGGCCGCCTCGACGGCTTCTTCGAACAGGGCCTGCATGCCTGGGACATGGCGGCCGGCAGCCTGCTGATCACCGAGGCCGGCGGTCTGGTGGGTAATTACACGGGCGATTCGGACTTCCTGCACGTCGGTGAAATCGTCGCCGGCAATCCGAAGGTGTACGCACAGATGGTGCCGATCCTCTCGCGCTATAGCCGCACGAAGCAGCAGGCGGCGTAAAGCTGTCACACCCACCAGGCGGCTTCGGCCGCTTTTTTGTTGGCGCCGGCGCCGCGGCTCGCCAAGGCCGGCGGCGCCACCGGCTGCATGCCGCGCCGCCGGCACGCCGGAGCGCTTCATGCTACAAAGCGACAAGCCGCGCCGGCATCCGCTTTCCTCGTGCCGTCGTACTTTTGGCGCGCGATCCCGCGCAGCATCCCGAATTGCTTCATGAAAAAAGGCTTCTATACGATCATTGCGGCGCAGTTCGTCTCGTCGCTGGCCGACAACGCACTGCTGATCGCGGCGATCGCGCTGCTCTCGGTGATCCGCTCGGCCGCCTGGGTGACACCGCTGCTGCAGATCTTCTTCACGGTCTCGTACGTGCTGCTGGCGCCGTTTGTCGGCGCTTTTGCCGATGCGCTGCAAAAACGCCACGTGATGTTCGTCTCGAACGCGCTGAAGGCAAGCGGCTGCCTGCTGATGATTGCCGGCGTGCATCCGATGATCGCTTATGGCGTTGTCGGCTTCGGCGCGGCGGCCTATTCGCCTGCCAAGTACGGCATCCTCACTGAATTGCTGCCCGCTGACCGGCTGGTCGCGGCGAACGCATGGCTGGAATCGGCCACGGTGCTTTCGACTATCGTCGGGACCATGCTCGGCGGTGCGTTGATCAGCACGTACGCGACCAACTTCGTGACGCATGCGCGGCTGCCGCTGATTCACTCCGCGGCGGATCTGGCGATGTTCGCGGTGATGGTGACCTATGCGATCGCGGCGGCGATCAATGTGGGCATCCCCGACACCGGCGCGCGCTATCCGAATCGCCTCAAGGAGCCGAAGAAACTGGTCGGCGATTTCACGCATTGCTTCAACGTGTTATGGGCCGACAAGCTCGCGCAGATCGCACTGTGGGTGACCACGCTGATGTGGGGCGGCGCGGTTACGCTGCAGTTGCTGGTGTTGAAGTGGGCCGACGTGAATCTGGGGCTGTCGCTTTCGAAGGCGGCCGTGATGCAGGGGATCACGGGGCTCGGGATTGCGGTAGGCGCCGCGGCGGCCGCAACGCTGGTGCCGCTGCGCAGTTCGTTAAAGGTGCTGCCGGTCGGCATCGTCACGGGTGCTGTGGCGATCGCGATGGCGTTCTATAGCAAGGGGCTGTTCCCCCAGGGCATGGGATTTCGAGTCGGTCCTTTCGTTACGCCGATCTATATCGTGCTCGCCTACCCGTTGATGATCCTGCTCGGTGCGCTGTCGGGGTTCTTCATCGTGCCGATGAATGCGTTGCTGCAGCATCGCGGCGCCACTCTCCTCTCAGCCGGTCATTCGATCGCGGTGCAGAATTTCAACCAGAATCTGGCCGTGCTGCTGATGCTCGGTTTGTACGCGGTGCTGCTGACGGCGAGGCTCCCGGTGCCCTGGATCATCGTGGTATTCGGCACCTTCATCACCTTCATGATGTGGCTGGCGAGGCGCAGGAGCGTGGCGAACGCGCGCAAGGTCGACATGCGGGCGCTGGTCGAAGAGTAGTCGTTGTGTTCGCTAACGGGCGTGGCGAGCCCCTCGCTATCGCGCCCGTCAGCTTGCCGGACAGCAAAGGTGGGGGTCCCTCTTAACGCCCCCTCCCCCCTTCAAGCTACCCCGCCCCTGAGCGCTTCTGCTGCGCCCGGTCCACCCCTTCCCCACCGCTGGATTGACCAATCCAGCGCACGTCCTGCATCAGGGCCGATCATTCATATCGATTCCTTTATACCGGGAATCACAAACAACGCGCGTCTTTGGGCAAGCATTGGCATGTGCCGTGCTTATAGCCCTCCCCATTGTCCCGGCGCACCACAAAAGCTGACCGTTTGCTTAGTTGACTGACATAACTGCGGCATCTGCGCACGACTATTGGGCACTCGGGCACGAAGCTGGGCAATCCAGCCGAATTACAATCATTTAACGACGTCATGTATAAAAACAAACTGCTTCAGATTCTTGTTTGCGCGGGGCTCACATGCGGCATTCAAACGGGCGCCTCTGCTGCGCAACCCGCTTCCACGCCGCGTCCCGTCAAGGTACTCATCATCTCGATGTTCGGGCCGGAAGGAAAAACATGGCTCGATCATCTTGGACACACAGAGGCAATCACCGTCCCTGGCTTATCGCCCGACTACCCGGCCGTCCATTGCAACCGCGACGACGTATGCGTCCTCACCACGGGCATGGGCCATGCGAACGCCGCCGCCTCGATGGCCGCGCTGATCTATTCGCACAAGTTCGATCTGCACAAGAGCTACTTCCTCATATCGGGGATCGCCGGCATCGATCCGGCCCAGGGCACGCTCGGTTCGGCCGCGTGGGCCCGGTATCTGGTGGATTTCGGCATCCAGTGGGAGCTCGATGCGCGCGAAATCCCGAGTAGCTGGAAATCCGGCTATCTCGGGATCAACACCCGAAGTGAAACAGAAAAGCCCCCGCTGGACTACCACACCGAGGTCTTTCAGCTAAACGAAGCATTGCTGCAAAGAGCCTACCTGCTCTCTCGCAACGTGACGCTCACCGATAGTCCGGCCGCCCAGGCCTACCGCGCGAAATACACGTATGCGCCGGCCAATCAGCCGCCTGCGGTCATCCAGTGCGACACGCTCGCGGGCGATACGTGGTTCTCCGGTGAAGCCCTGGGGCAACGCGCACGCGACTGGACCAAACTGCTGACCGACGGCAAGGGCACGTACTGCACCACCCAGCAGGAAGACAACGCGACCTTCGAGGTGATCAAACGGGCCGCCGCCGCTGGGCTCGCCGACACCAGCCGGGTTGCGGTCCTGCGCTCGGGATCGGACTTCGATCGCCCGCCGCAAGGCGTATCGAACGTCGACAACCTTCTGGACTACCAGCAACAGGGCGGCTTCGTTCCCGCGATAGACAACCTCTATCTGGCCGGTTCACCACTCGTCAACGCCATCGTCAAGCACTGGGCGCAATGGAAAGACGGGGTTCCCGCTAACTAGATCCCGCGCCGGCGACGCTCTGCGAGCGTCGCTTGCCTCATCCGCCTTAAGCGTTTCGAAATACTTTAGTAATCCTACTAAATTTTAATGTAATCAGATTGCATGTGAGGGGTTGTTGTTTGTGTTGTGCCGAAGTACAGGGCGAGTGAATCGAAAAATTACGCACCGCCTGACGTCGAAAAAAAATGCCCGCGCGCAATCCGTCGAGAGTCGCGCAATGGGTTTGATTTACTGACAAGAGTGAAGGGAAACCATGAAACAGAAGACTTTGGCGTCAGCCATCAGAAAAATACTTTGGGCTGAAATAGCGCTTTCGGCGGCTTTTGGCACCACATTCGGCACATCCGCGTTCGCGCAGAGCCAACCGGCTACGCTCGACAATTCGACGCCTTCGGCAACGGCTGCCGCAGCAACGGCTGCCGCAGCAAGCTCGGCCACAGGCGCCGCACCCACCGCTGCCGCGACGACGCAGAATAGCGCCACGCCCGCTGCTTCGGGAACGACGAACAACGGCGTCGCCCAGCTCAAGCGTTTCGAGGTGACCGGATCGCTGATCCGCAGCGCCGACAAGGTCGGCTTCAACCAGGTCCAGACGGTCACGGCCAAGGACATCCAGGATAGCGGCGCCAACAGCGTGTCCGACTTCCTGCGCAGCACCAGCGCCAATTCGGCCGATAGCTGGAGCGAAGCCGAGTCCAACAACTTTGCGGCCGGCGCATCGGGCATGGCGTTGCGCGGCCTGAGCGAAAAGTACACGCTGGTATTGATCGACGGACAGCGGGTTGCGCCGTTCGCATTCTTTTCGAACGGCGTCGATACGTTCTTCGACCTGAACACGCTGCCGCTCAACGCGATCGACCGCATCGAAATCGTCAAGACCGGCGCCGTGTCGCAATACGGCTCGGACGCGATCGCGGGCGTGGTCAACATCATCACGAAGCACAATTTCCAGGGCTTGCAGCTCGATAGCAGCTATGGCGGCTCCACCGACGGCGGCGGTGGCAATGGCACGGCGAAGTTCAGCATGCTCGGCGGCTTCGGCAATCTCACCTCGGACGGCTATAACGTGACGGCATCCGCAAGCTTCGTCAGAGACAACGGCTCCACGCTGGCCGATCGCGATTCGACCTCGTCGATGGACTTCACGGGTCAGCCCGGCGGCATGTCGATGCTTGCGCCTTCATACTGGACCAATCCCACCACGGGCAATGCCCAGGCGCTCAGTTCGTGCCCGTACGGCAGCTCGGTCAAACCGGCCAGCACGAATTTCACCTCGGTCTTCTACGGCCAGACAACCGGCACGGTCTGCGGACTGTATTCCGGGAACGGCTTCTCCATTGAACCGTGGAGCCAGCGTCTGAGCGCGAAGGTGGATGCGCAGTTCAAGATCAACGATACGACCACGGCATTCGTCGATCTCTGGGAAAGCAACAACAACAGCGTGCAGGGTGGCGGCGTCTGGAATAACACCGTCGGCGGGACCAATTCGTCGCTGGTGTACAACCCTTCGACGAAGACGTTCTCGCTGTTCAACAACACGGTGCCGGCAAGCAACCCGTACAACCCGTACGGCGTAGCGACTCCGCTCGTCTATTCGTTCCCCCACTCCGTGTCGGAAACGACGAACGCCAACTACTGGCGGGCAGCCACGGGCGTCAAAGGTACGCTCACGTTGCCGAACGGGGACTGGGACTGGGCGACCACGTACACCCATTCGCAAAGCGACGTTTCCAATACGTACTCGAACCAGTTGAACGTCAGCGTTCTGAACAGCATCTACCAGAACGGCACCTTCGACTTCGCGAATCCGTCCGCTACGCCGAACGGGCTGAACGGCCTCTACATGGATGCGAACAATATCGCCGTCTCGAAGCTCGATACGCTCGATGCGACGATCTCGACCCCGACGCTGTTCCATCTGCCCACGGGCGACGTGGGCCTCGGTCTGGGCGCCGAGTTCTTCCATCAGAGCGAGTCCCTTAGCCAGGGCGCGGCGTATGCGGAAGGTCTGGTCCTCACCCCTGATGAGGAAGAGGTGCAAGGCCAGCGTAACGTTGCTGCGGTGTACTATCAGTTCGACATCCCGATCATCAAGAACCTGACGTTTAGCCAGTCGGGCCGCTACGATCACTACAGCGATGTGGGCGGCGCCTTCTCGCCGCGTTTCGCCCTGCGCTGGCAGCCGGTCAAGGCGTTGACGGCGTACGCCTCCTACGATCGCGGCTTCCGTGCGCCGACCTTTGTCGAGGACAGCACCTCGCAGAACATGGCGCTCGTGATCAATCAGTCCGGCTCCGTCACGGCGCTGACGTCAGGCAATCCGAACCTGAAACCTGAACGCACCAAGAACTACAACATTGGCTTT
The DNA here is from genome assembly GCF_056619545.1 of Paraburkholderia sp. SSBN10T. Lineage (NCBI taxonomy): Bacteria > Pseudomonadati > Pseudomonadota > Betaproteobacteria > Burkholderiales > Burkholderiaceae > Paraburkholderia > Paraburkholderia sp. SSBN10T. The sequence continues at coordinate 54,755 of NZ_JBWQQI010000031.1, read as the reverse complement.
GAACTGTCGCCGACCCGCACGACCGACGTCGGCCTCGACTGGTACCGGATTCACATCAGCAACGTGATCGGCATCGACCAGCCATCGTCGACGGTCTATTACCCGGGCACGACCACGCCCGAATACGAGACCTTCGAGTATCAGAACCTCGGCGGACTCAATACGACCGGTTTCGAAACCACCTTCCGCCAGTCCTTGCCGACGGCGTTCGGTACGTTCACGCTGTCGGGGGACTGGGCCTATGTCCAGTCGTTCAAGTTCACGCTGAATGGTCAGACGGTGAACGCGGCGGGTAACAACCTCGCGCTCAATGAACCGTTCGGCGCCGCGTTCCCGCGCTGGAAGGGCAATACGACCCTGAACTGGGCGTATCACAAGTGGAGCACCTCGCTGACGTGGCAGTACACGGGACCGTACACGCAGACCTTCACGTACATCCCGACGCCGACGCCGCAAAGCACCAGCATGGGGTCATATAGCCAGTTCAACCTGATGGTGACCTACACGGGCTTCAAGCACTGGACGCTGTACGGCGGCATCGACAATATCTTCAATCGCGTGCCGCCGTTCGACGCGGTCTGGGCGGACGGTCCGCTGTGGCAACAGGGCTACGACACGTCGCTCTACACGTATGTGGGCCGCTTCGCCCAGATTGGCGCGACGTACAAGTTCTGACCGGTGCGGTTGCCGCGCAAGCGGCGCCGTCCGCACAAGCAAAAAGACCCGGCATTGCGCCGGGTCTTTTTTTGCTTCACGCCGCGGGAGGCAGGCGTTAGAAGCGGTGACGCAGACCGATCGTAGCGGCCACCTGGCTGCTCGACGACGATGCGCTCAGGCCGTTGATGTCAGCCGTCAGCCCCGAACTGCCGGTATCGCTGACATGCTGATACACGGTCATCAGATAGACGTCCGTACGCTTGGAAAACGCATACGCCGTTTGCAGGCTGATCTGGTTGTATTTCGGACTCACACCGTCGATGTGCGCATCGGTGAACGTGTAGGCGCCCGAGAGCGACCATGCCGGCGTAATGTTGTAGCGCCCATTCACTTCGTAGTTCGTAAAGCGCGCGCTGCCGCCGGTCAGCGTCAGGCCGGACGACGTACCCGAGGCCGACGCGCCGATACCGGTTGCGTTGTCGAGGTGGGTCTGCGTGAACACAAAGCCGACGATCGCCGGACCGAAGGCATAGTTCAGGCCTGCGCCGTAAGTGCGTTGCGTGCCGGCCGCGAAGGTCGCATCGTTGGTGACCGCGCCGCTCGAATTGAGCGTCGTACCCGCGCTGTTCAATTCCATGTAGCCGGCGGCGAAGTTCAACGGACCGTAGTTATACGAGGTGCCCAGGCTGTAGGCGCGGTTCTTTGCAAAACTGCCCGCGTCGTTCGAGAAACCATATAGCGCGCCGAACTTGAGGCCGCCGTAGTTCACGCTCGAATACTTGACCGAGTTGTTGATGCGGAACGAGTTGTCGAGGTTGTCGTTGTCGAACGGGTGCGCAGCCTGGGTGCCGCCCGACGACGTGCCGGTCAGGGCCAGCGGGGCCAGGTAGTCGACCACGGAGTCATATTGACGGCCGAGCGTGACGGCGCCGTACTGCTCGCTCGACAGGCCGACGAATGCCTGGCGGCCGAACTCGAGGCTATTCTGGCCGAGCTTGCCGTTCGTGATGTTGAAGCCGTTTTCCAACGTGAAGATTGCCTTCAGGCCGCCACCCAGGTCCTCCGAACCGCGCAGGCCCCAGCGGCTGCCGTTCACAGCGCCACTGGTTTCCTGAATGTTGCGCGAACCGCCCTGGTTGTTCGTGTAGGTGATGCCTGCGTCGATCAAGCCGTAGAGCGTCACGCTGCTCTGTGCGTAGGCCGTACCCGCGCAGCCGAGAATCGCCAGCGAGAGGGCGGACAATGCCAGTTTCTTCATTACTTCTCCGTTAACCGAATATCGGTTGTTATCGAGTCGCGGAGAATATCGCATTTTTCTCAATACTGTGTTTCAGATCCTTTTACGTTGCATCTTTACAACCATCCGATTCTTTCATTTCAATACGATACTTGAAATTCGTAACAAACCGATCAAAAAAATGGGGTGCACTCCTCTCGCGAGTGCACCCCATGTGCCTGATAGGAAGCCATTCCCGGAGTATCAAGCAGTTCTAGCCTAGCATGAATGTCGAGCGGCTTGATTAACGAAATTCCATTTAATATTTCACCACCTTTCTTTTAAACAATTCGATTCATCCATGTCGAATCAGCAACACGTTCTGTAACGCACGGAAAAATGGTGAAATGTAATTCGCTGGATCGCGAGGTGTTGTTGCCGGATTCGGAATCTGCGTGAACGGGTTGTCCGGGCCCGCAGCGAAACTCGACAACGCTCCGGTCCCGAGTTTGCAGATTTTTTCTAGCGGACGTCGATCCTGCGGCTTGCCGATCGTCGTAGCCTTGCAAGCAACCGGTCGAGAGCAGCGGTTTTACCGTTCCGCCCGGGCTCTACCCGCCATCGCCATCGCACTCAGGAGAGAACCAAGTGATCAAGCTCGACAATCCGGTCCTGCAGGTCCTGGAGGACTACAAAACCGCGGTGTTCGCAAAAGACGTCGACGCGTTCATCGCGCTGTACGACGAGGACGTGCTGGTCTTCGACATGTGGGGGATGTGGTCCTACAACGGTATCGCGTCCTGGCGGAGCATGGCGGCGCACTGGTTCGACTCGCTGGGGACCGAGCGTGTCATCGTCGATTTCAGCAATGTGCAAATCATCGCCGCGCAGGATCTCGCCGTTGTCCACGCGTTTGTGACATACAAAGCGGTGGACGAGGATGGCGCGGATTTGCGCTCGCTGGACAATCGGTTGACTGTTACGCTGCGCAACAAGGGCGACCGGTGGAAGATCATTCACGAGCACACCTCGTCTCCGATCGACTTCGAAACAGCGAAGGTGATGTTCAAGCGCTGATCGGGCGGGCGTGGAGTGGAGCTGGGCTGTGCTCGTTTCCGGCGTTCGCCTAGAAAAGCGATGCGCCTTTGGCGCGGAACCCGCCCCTCCACTCACTGAGTGTCGAGCATTCGATCAGGGCCGGATTCAAATAGAAAAGAGTCTGCGGACCCTACATTAGCGCATTGTCAAATCTCGCCGCAGGCGCCGGCAACCGGCCCGCCGCAGCCTGGCCATCCGGCCAGCGTTCAAACCGCCCGGCGGCGGGTTAAACTCACGCCCTGAACAGCTAACGCAAAAAGACACTCAGGATGGGCATTCAAACCGCAGCGGCCAATGACGTCGCACAACATACGCCAATGATGCAGCAATACCTGCGCATCAAAGCGGATCATCCGGGCACGCTCGTGTTCTACCGGATGGGCGATTTCTATGAGCTGTTTTTCGAGGACGCGGAGAAAGCCGCACGCCTGCTCGATCTGACACTGACGCAGCGCGGCGCGTCGGCGGGCAACCCGATCAAGATGGCAGGCGTGCCGCACCACGCGGTCGAACAGTACCTGGCCAAGCTCGTGAAGCTGGGCGAATCGGTCGCCATCTGCGAGCAGATCGGCGATCCGGCCACCTCGAAGGGGCCGGTCGAACGCAAGGTGGTGCGCGTAGTCACGCCCGGCACGCTGACCGACGCCGCCCTGCTGTCGGACAAGAGCGACGTCTACCTGCTCGCCGTGTGCGTCGGCCACAACCGGCGCGGCATTGCCACCAATGTGGGCCTCGCGTGGCTCAACCTCGCCAGCGGCGCCTTGCGCCTCGCCGAAGTTGCGCCGGATCAGGCCGCCGCGGCACTCGAGCGGATTCGCCCGGCAGAAATTCTGGTCGCCGACACGCCCTCGGACACCAACACCTGGGCGCCGCCCGCCGGCTCCGGCGCGCTGACGCGCGTCCCCGTCTGGCATTTCGACGTCGCCTCGGGCACCCAGCGCCTGTGCGATCAAATGGACGTGGCAAGCCTCGACGGTTTCGGCGCGCATTCGCTTTCGAGCGCCTGCGGCGCAGCCGGCGCGCTGCTGCTGTACGCCGCAGCGACCCAGGGCCAGCAATTGCGCCATGTGCGCAGCCTCAAGGTCGAGTACGAATCCGAATATATTGGGCTCGACCCCGCCACGCGCCGCAACCTCGAACTCACCGAAACGCTGCGCGGCACCGAGAGCCCCACCCTCTGCTCGCTGCTCGACACCTGCTGCACGACGATGGGCAGCCGCCTGCTGCGCCACTGGCTGCATCATCCGCCGCGCGAAGCAGCGATCGCCCAGGCACGCCAGCAAGCCATCGGGGCACTGCTCGACGCGCCGGCCGGCGCAAGCGTCGACACGCTACGCGGCGCACTGCGGCAAATCTCCGATATCGAACGGATCACCGGGCGTCTCGCGTTGCTCTCTGCTCGTCCTCGCGACCTGTCGAGCCTGCGCGACACGTTTATCGCCTTGCCCGAATTGCGCGCGCAACTGGCCGCGGTGACCGGCGCGGCCGATTCCCTCGCCCGCATCGACGCCGCGCTCGAACCGCCGGCGCCGTGCGTCGATCTGCTGAAACTGGCCGTCGCCCCCGAACCGGCGGCGATGGTGCGCGACGGCGGCGTGATCGCCCGTGGCTACGACGCCGAACTCGACGAGCTGCGTGACATCTCCGAGAACTGCGGGCAGTTCCTGATCGACCTCGAGACGCGCGAGCGGGCACGCACCGGCATCGGCAATCTGCGCGTCGAATACAACAAGGTGCACGGCTTCTATATCGAAGTCACGCGCGGACAGACCGACAAGGTGCCCGACGACTATCGCCGGCGCCAGACGCTGAAAAACGCCGAGCGCTACATCACGCCGGAACTGAAGACTTTCGAAGACAAGGCGCTGTCGGCGCAGGAACGGGCACTGGCACGCGAGCGCTCGCTCTACGATGCGTTGCTGCAATCGCTGCTGCCGTTCATCGCCGATTGCCAGCGCGTTGCTGCGGCGCTCGCCGAACTCGATCTGCTGGCGGCGTTTGCCGAGCGGGCCCGCGCACTCGATTGGGTCGCGCCTTCGTTCACCGCGAGCGCGGGCATCGACATCGAACAGGGGCGCCACCCGGTGGTCGAGGCCCAGGTCGAGCAGTTCATCGCCAACGACTGCACGCTCAACCCCGAGCGCAAGCTGCTGCTGATCACCGGCCCGAACATGGGCGGTAAATCGACCTTCATGCGCCAGACCGCGTTGATCGCACTGATGGCGTATGTCGGCAGCTACGTGCCGGCACGGCGCGCCTCGTTTGGGCCTGTCGATCGCATCTTCACGCGCATCGGCGCGGCCGACGATCTGGCAGGCGGCCGCTCGACCTTCATGGTGGAAATGACGGAAGCCGCCGCCATCCTGAACGACGCGACGCCGCAAAGTCTCGTGCTGATGGACGAAATCGGCCGCGGCACCTCGACCTTCGACGGCCTCGCGCTCGCCTGGGCGATCGCCCGCCATCTGCTCGCGCACAACGGTTGCCACACGCTGTTCGCCACGCACTACTTTGAGCTGACGCAACTGCCCGCGGAATTTCCGCAAGCGGCCAACGTGCATCTGTCAGCGGTCGAGCATGGTCACGGCATCGTGTTCCTGCACGCAGTGAACGAAGGCCCGGCGAATCAGAGCTACGGTTTGCAGGTGGCGCAACTGGCCGGTGTGCCGACCGCGGTGATCCGCGCAGCGCGCAAGCATCTCGCACATCTCGAACAGCAATCGGCCGCGCAGCCCGCGCCGCAGCTCGATCTGTTCGCGGCGCCCCTGATGCTGCAGGACGCCGGCGAAGATCACGACGATACCGCCCCGCCCGCCCCCTCGCTGACGGCGGCCGAGCAGGCGCTCATCGAGCGCGTGCGTGCCATCGATCCGAACGATCTACGCCCGCGCGAGGCGCTTGACCTGCTATATGAGCTGCACGACCTGGCGGCCGCGCCGGATGCCGGTCATTGACCGGCACGGTCACGCGGCGCGTGCGCGCACGGTGTGCGCAGCACTCGCCTGTGCGCTCGTTCTGACGGGCGCCGCGTCGACGTATGCGCAGGCTGCGCCGGTTCGCTACACCTTCGCGGTGATTGCCGGCACGCTCCAAAGCTCTGCGGACGAAGCGCCGACCCAGCGACTGATTGACGCAATCGGCCGCGAGCGCGACATGTCGTTCATCGTCTACGACGGCAACCTGAAGGGCGGCAAGGAAGCCTGCCGCGACACGCTGTACGAACGGCGCGAGGCGCTGCTGGAAGCGGCGCGCCCGGCGCTGATCTTCATTCCCGGCCAGCATGACTGGACCGATTGCGGGATAGCCGAAGCCGGTGGTTTCGATCCGGTGGAGCGGCTCGACCAGCTCAGACAGACGCTCTTTGCCGACCCCTCATCGATGGGGCAGAACCCGCTTGCGCTGACACGCGAGAGCGAAGTCTCGCGCTTTCGGCCGTATCGGGAAAATGTGCGCTGGCAACTCGGCGACACCGTGTTCATCGGCCTCAATGCGCCGAGCCCGAACAATCACTATCTGACCGCCGGCGGCCGCAACGGCGAGTTCGAAGATCGGGTGATTGCCAATGCGTTCTGGATCGAACACGCAGCCGAATATGCGAAACGGCGCGAGGCGCGTGCGATTGTGGTTTTCATTCAAGGCGACCCGGATCCGGAACGCTATGAGCGTCCGGACCGCTTCGCGTGGCTGCGCTTTGCACGCAACTCGCGTCGCGACGGCTTTCTGGAACTCAAGCGCAGCCTCGTCAAGGCCGCCGAGATCTTTCGCGGCCCGATCCTGCTGATCCATAACGACGACGAACGGCCAGCCGGTGGTTTCGTGATCGATCAGCCGCTGCGTAACGACAAGGGGGAGGTGGTGACGAATCTCACGCGCATCGCCTTCGCGCCGCGTGATCGTCTTGACGAGTGGCTGCAGATCGAAGCGGATCTGTCGCGCCGGCCGCCTTTCCGCGTGAGCGTGCGCGAGGTGCCGAAAAACCTGCCGCTGGTGCCGTTCCAACCGGCGCCGCCGGTTCAGCCGGCACCCGCCCCCGACGAAACCGAGCCCGCGTTGCCCGCACCGCCGATGCTCAATCCGGTGCCCGGCCAGGCGCCGGGTCAATCGCCGGGCCAATCGCTTAACCCAGCCTCGAACCTGCCGCCGCTGCTGCCGACCACGCCGCAACCGGAACCGTCGTCGCTCACGCCACCGGGATCAGGCAGCGACGCGCCGGCCTTCAATGGCACACCCGCCGCCGGCACGCCACCAGCCGGCCTGCCCGCCAGCTCAGTGCAGCGTGGGCCCTGACGGCTCTTCGTCGCCTTCGTCGTCATCCTCGTCGAGCACTTCCAGGCCGTCTGCGCCATGGGCATGCTCGTGCTGGATTTCGTCTTCGGTGGCCGGACGCACGTCCTTGACGGTCAGCGCGAAACGCAACGCCATGCCCGCGAGCGGATGGTTGCCGTCGAGCACGACTTTGTCTTCCGCCACATCGGTGACGACGTAGACCAACGAATCGATATCTTCGTCGCCCTCTTCCGGCGTGCCTTCGAATTGCATACCGACTTCGAGCGGCTCGGGGAAGCGGGTGCGCGGCTCGATCTTCACCAGATCGGGATCGTATTCGCCAAACGCGTCTTGCGGTTCCAGCTGGATCTGGGTCTCGAAACCAGCCTCATGGCCGTCGAGCTCTTCCTCGATCTTGGGGAACGTGCCATCATAGCCGCCGTGCAGATAGACCATCGGCTCGTCGCTTTCTTCAATCAGGTTGCCCTGCGCATCCGACAGCTTGTAAGCGACCGACACGACGGTGTTCTTTGCAATTTTCATTCGATTCTCCAGAATACAACTCACATTATACGATGCCCAAGCGGCCCCTTGACCACCCGGCGCACGCAGCTTCTGCGCGGATTTCTTCGCCGCTTCCGCCACCCTCGCCCGACGTGCCGACGCCGCTGCTCGGCAATCTCACCCCGGCGCAATTCATGCGCCGCTACTGGCAAAAAAAGCCGTTGCTGATTCGTCAGGCAATCCCGAATGCCGCCGCACCGCTCTCGCGCGACGAACTGTTCGAACTGGCCGATCAGGACGAAGTGGAAGCGCGCCTGATTACGCACTTTCGCAACAAGTGGCAACTGGAACACGGCCCGTTTGCGGCTGACGAATTGCCTTCGCTCAAGCAGCGCGCATGGACCCTGCTCGTGCAAGGCGTCGACCTGCACGACGACCGCGCGCGTGCCCTGCTCGACCGCTTCCGCTTCGTGCCGGACGCGCGTCTGGACGACCTGATGATCTCGTATGCGACCGATGGCGGCGGGGTCGGCCCGCACTTCGATTCGTACGACGTATTCCTGCTGCAGGTTCACGGCAAGCGCCGCTGGCGAATCAGCGCGCAGCGCGATCTGTCGCTGCGCCCTGGCGTGCCGCTGAAAGTTTTACAAAATTTCGAACCGGAAGAAGAATGGGTTCTCGAACCGGGCGACATGCTGTATCTTCCGCCGCACATTGCCCACGACGGCGTGGCTGAAGGCGAGTGCATGACCTGCTCGATCGGCTTCAGGGCGCCCTCCTCGAGCGAGCTCACGGCGCAGTTTCTGTATCATCTCGCCGAGCGCGGAGAAAACGCGGCAGGCGGCGAGCATGACGAACGCGCGCCGCAGCTCTACCGCGACCCGCAGCAACCGGCCGTGGCCCATCCGGCCGAGCTTCCGCAGGCGTTGATCGAACGTGTAGGCGCGCTCCTTGCTCAGGTGAAGTGGAACGAGAAAGACATTGCCTCGTTCCTCGGCACTTATCTGAGCGAACCGAAGCCGAGTGTGGTGTTCGATCCGCCGGAACAGCCGCTCAACGAAGCGCGTTTTATCCAGCGCGCTTCAAAGTTGGGGCTGAGACTCGACCGGAAGACGGTTTTGCTGTACAACAGCCGCTTTTTCTTCTTGAATGGAGAAGAAAACCGGCTTACAGGTCGTAAAAATTGGTTGATTGAATTCGCTGATAACCGGAGTCTGAGTGCGAAACGCTTTGTAACACTCTCGGACGATTCATCGGTGACAGCATTGCTGCACGAGTGGTATTGTGCGGGCTGGATACAAGTGGGCGAGCTTGCCTAAGCTCATCTGCCTGTTATGAAGTACTGTGAATTTTGTATGAGAAAGACAACGTATTGACCCCGGATTTGTCGACGGTCGATACGAAAGTGCATATAATTTCCGCCCAAGCCGTAGGGAAGATACACGCTCTTGTGAAGTGCGTCTCCACCAGCGGCCCAGGTCGGTGTTGGAGCACATTACCGGTATTATTTTGCGCTGTTGCTTACCTTTAACCATAAAAGGACGTGATCATGAAGAAATCCCTCCTCGTAGCATCCCTGTTGGCAGCTGTGGCACTGGCTGCATGCAACAAGAGCAGCGACCAAGCAGCTGCCCCGGCTAGCGATGCATCGGCTGCTTCGGCACCTGCTGCTGCTTCGGATGCAGGCGCTGCTGCTTCGAGCGCTGCTGCTGCGAGCGACGCTTCTGCTTCGGCACCTGCTGCTGCTTCGGACGCAGGCGCTGCAGCTTCGGACGCTGCTGCTTCGGCTGCTGCTCCGGCTTCGGGCGCAAGCCAGTAAGCTGTCGTACAGGGTTCGCCTCTGGGCGAAAACCACACGAAAAGATCATTGCGATCTTTCCGCGTGGTAAAGCAAAACGCCACGGATTCATATCCGTGGCGTTTTGCCTTTCTGTAACTGTTTTTTAGTGGCTGTTTTTAGCAGCCGCTTTTTAACGGCCGCAATTCACGGCCATCCGATTCACGGCCGCCGGATTCACAGCCGCCCATCACCCGCGCTCAGCCAGCAGACGCGCGAGCCCCCTCCTCAAAGAACTCCCGCACCACATCGATCTCCCGGGTCCGCTTGAAAGGCGGCAGGCTCTGCCAGATACGGCGCCCATAGGGTTTGTCGACGAGACGCGTATCGCAGATCATCAGCACGCCGCGATCGGTCTCCGCGCGAATCAGACGCCCTGCGCCCTGCTTGAGCGTGATCACCGCCTGCGGCAACTGATGGACCGCAAACGGGCTCAGCCCCTTCTTGGTGAGCGCGTCGAGCCGGGCCGCCAGCACCGGATCGTCAGGCGGCGCGAACGGCAGCTTGTCGATCACCACGAGCGAAAGCGCATCGCCGCGCACGTCCACACCTTCCCAGAAGCTCTGGCTACCCACAAGAATCGCATTGCCGTAGGTACGGAAGCGCTCCAGCAATTCGGTGCGGCTCGCATCGCCCTGCACCAGCAGCGGATAATTCCAGCCGCGTGCTTCGATCGTATCGCGCAGCTTCGCGGCGATGCGGTCGACCGCCCGCAAGGTCGTACAGAGCATGAACACGCCGCCACCCGACGCTTCGATGGCGGGCAATGCGGCTTCGAACACGGCGTCGGTGAACATCGGCGACGACGGCTGCGGCAGATTGCGCGGCACGTACAACAGCCCTTGAGACGGATAGTCGAACGGGCTCGGCAGCGTCATCGAGCGGCGCGCGTTCAGGCCCATCTGCGCGGCATAGTGGGTGAAATCGCCGCGCACCGACAGCGTGGCCGAGGTGAAGATCCACGCCCGCGGCACGCCGGCGCGCTGCTTGGCGAAGATCGGCGCGACCGACAGCGGCGTTTCGTGCAACTGCACGGTATGCGCGAAGACTTCGATCCAGCGCACCTTTTCGTTGGGGTCGGTGACGGCCTTGGCATCGGCGGCGCCCGTGGCTGCATCGCGCTCCGCTTCGGTCGGCGGCGTGGTCCAGCCGGACAGGATCCCTTGCAACTCGCGGGCGCGCCGCAGACAGGCGCCAATCGACTCAGCGCGCTCCGCTTGGCTCGACAAGGCATCGGCGAGCGCATCGAGCTCCGTTTCGAGCGTTTCGAGCGCAGGAAAAAGCGGATGGTCGTCGGGTAACTGACCGATCGACAGCCGCACCGAATCTTCCTTGAAGGCGAGGCGCACGTCGCGCGCCGAGCGTTCGAGGGCCGCACCAAGCTTCACCCAGTCGACCACCTCGCGCGCATGGCCAAGACCCTCGGCCACCGAATCGCGGGCGAGCTCGAGGAACTGTGCCGTGGAGAGCGTCTCGCCGAAAAACAGCGTGGCGGTCTCCGGCAACTGATGCGCTTCGTCGAAGATGATCGTATTGGCGGTTGGCAACAGCTCGGCCATGCCGGTGTCGCGCAACATGATGTCGGCGAAGAACAGGTGGTGATTGACCACCACGATATCGGCCTGCTGCGCCTCGCGGCGCGCCTGCATCACAAAGCATTCCTTGTAGTGCGGGCACTCCTGGCCAAGGCAGTTGTCACGCGTCGAGGTGACCATCGACCACACCGCGGCCGTCTCCGGCACGCTCGCGAGCTCGGCCTTGTCGCCGGTGCGCGTAATCTTCGCAAAGCGAACGATGTCCTGCAGATACGAGGTTTCCTGGCGCGACGGCAAGCGGCCGTTGTCCGCGGTGCGCTGCAGGTAGTAATGGCACAGGTAGTTCGCACGGCCTTTGAGCATCGCCACCGAGACCGGCACCGCGAGGGCGTCGCGCACCGTCGGGATATCGCGCTGGAACAACTGGTCCTGCAAGTGCTTGGTGCCCGTCGAGACGATCACCTTGCCGCCCCACAGCATGGCCGGCACCAGGTACGCATAGGTCTTGCCGGTGCCCGTGCCCGCTTCCACGATCAGCGTGTTCTCGCCGCCGTCGAGACCGCCGGCAGCCTCGCCCTCCGGCGCGTCCGCAGAGGCGCCGGTCTGCACCTCCCCTGCGCTCGCCTGCAGGCGCCGGGCCGGGCGCTTCTGCGCCTCGAACATCGCCGGCTCAGGCATCGCCCGGCCCGACGCTTCCATCGCAGCGGCCACCGCGCGCGCCATCTCGATCTGCGAAGCGCGTGAACGGTAGCCGTCGATCTTGCGCGCAAGCAGGCCATCGGCGGCGAAAATGTCGTCGAGTTCGGTCTTGCGGCGGGGGTTCAGCGCGGCCGCGAGCGTACCCTCAGCGGCGCGGGATTCGCGTGCGGAAGCTTCGTCGTCCGACGAGCCGCGCGAAGAAGAAACAAGCGGTGCATTCAAGGCAAGCGTTTCCTGCAAAGTCCGGTGCGCGCGTGGCGACCCGGCGCCTGCCAGGTCGCGCGCCTAAGCGCGCGCGTCCGGTTCGAGCTGCAATTGCAGCAAGATGATGGTGTCCTTCACCTTGAGCTTGCGCTTTTTAAGGCGCTGCAACTCAAGGTCGTCGAAGCCGGGCTCATCCGACATTTTGTCGATCAGGCGATCGAGGCCACTGTGTTCCGATTCCAGTTGCAGAATACGGTCCTGAAGTGCGTTCGCGTCGATGACGTGATGGTGGTCGCGCATGCTCGCCTCCTCTCCCGATGCGGCGCAGGCTGCCTCGTGCAGCCCAGACGCCTGAGGTTGCTGTCCGGCTAAAAACGCGTTACTGCTATTGCTGTTGTTGCTGCTGCTTTTGCTGCTCCAGTTGCTGTTGCTGCTGCAACTGCTCCTGCTGTTTCTGCTGCGCCTTCTCGGCTGCCTGCTTCTGGCGCGTCTCGACGTCCTGCCTATGCTGCTCGGCCGTTTGCTGCTTGCGCTCGTAGCTCTGCTGCTTCTCGATCCGCTCCTGCGCTTTTTGCGCCCCCTGCTGACGAGCCTGCTCGAGCTGGGTCTGGAAATTGGCCTGTTTCTGGTCGTACGCCTGCTGGTTCGCAGCCGCCTGCGGCGCGCTGATACCGCGCTGCGCCTGATCCAGCGCGTGCTGCTGCACCTTCTGCTGATAGGCCTGCTCGTTGGCTGCGCGCTGCGGCGCTTCGGCGTTGCGCTGGGCCTGATCCAGTTGATGCTGACGCTGCTTCTCTTCGTAAGCCTGCGCGTTGCCGGCCTCATTCGCTGCGCGCTGCGGCGCATTCGCTTCGTCCTGAGCACGCTGCAAGGCCGCCTGCTGGTCGCGCTGCTGGGCGCGCGCCGTGCGCTCTTCCGCGTCGAGCGCGAGCTGCTCCTTGCGGATATCGGCCTGTACCACACGCATCCTGTCACGCGCCTTGTCGAGACAGTAGTTCACGAAAAAATTGCTATAACAGTTATGTTCGTCGACCGCGTACTTGTAGTTGTTCTCCGCGGTACGGCGGTTCAACGCATCCTGGCGCGCATCGAAGCCGTTGCCCGCCGCCTGGCCGGCTCCAGCGCTCCCACCAGCCGCGCCGGCATCCGATGCGCTCAGCGCGCCGACAGCCTTGCCGTCCAGCGCGCCGTCGTCCTGGCGCAGCACCGTACCGGAAGCCGCCGACCCCGCCACGCCTGTGGACTCTGCCGGGCCAGCCGAAGCGGCTGACGGCGCCGAGGCGGCCAGTTCCGAAACCGCCGGCTGGTCTTGCGCCAACGCCGGTGCGGACACGGCGAAAGAGGCGACGGCAACGCCTAGCGCAGCGCAGGTGAAGAGCGGCGCGGCAAGCGTTCGGTTAAGCGAAGCAAGTGGAAAACGGGAGATCGGCAACGTCGTAGATGGGCAACGGGACATGCCCGAAATTCTAACACCCCGCGGTTGAGCCCTTTGGCATTTATGGCAAAATGCCCCGCTTCAGCAACCCGGCCGCAGCGCGCACGCCTTCCGCGTGCCGTCACGCGCGGCCTTAGATTGAGTCCGGCAGGAACACCTAGACCCTATGACGGAAACCGTAGCACTCAAGATCGTCCAGCGCATCGCCAGCGAACTCTCCGTCCAGCCGCGCCAGGTCGCAGCGGCGGTGCAACTCCTCGACGAAGGCGCGACCGTTCCGTTTATCGCGCGTTACCGTAAGGAAGTGACCGACAACCTCGACGATACACAACTGCGTAACCTCGAGGAGCGCCTCCTCTATCTGCGCGAACTGGAAGACCGGCGCGCCGCGATCGTCGCGAGCATCGAAGAACAGGGCAAGATGACCGACGAGTTGCGCGCCGCGATCGAAGGCGCGGACAGCAAACAGGTGCTGGAAGACCTCTATCTGCCTTACAAGCCGAAACGCCGCACGCGCGCGCAGATCGCCCGCGAAGCGGGGCTCGAGCCCCTTGCTCTGGCGCTGCTGGCCAATCCGCTGCTCGACCCGCAGACGGAAGCCGCCCAATACGTGGACGCCGAAAAGGGCGTGGCCGATATCAAGGCGGCGCTCGACGGCGCGCGCGACATCCTGTCGGAACAATTCGGCGAAACCGCCGAGCTGCTCGGCAAGCTGCGCGAGTACCTGTTCAATCAGGGCGTGGTGTCGTCGAAAGTGGTCGAAGGCAAGGAGAACGCGGAAGAAGAGAAATTCCGCGATTACTACGACTACTCGGAAACCATCAAGACGGTGCCGTCGCACCGCGCGCTCGCGCTGTTCCGCGGCCGCAACGCCGGCGTGCTGATGGTCAAGCTGGGTCTCGGCGAAGAACTGGACGCGCAGGTGCCGCATCCCGGCGAAGCCTTGATCGCACGTCACTTCGGTATCGCCAATCAGAACCGCCCGGCCGACAAATGGCTCGCCGACGTGTGCCGCTGGTGCTGGCGCGTGAAGGTGCAGCCGCACATCGAAAACGAACTGCTCACCAATCTGCGCGAAGAAGCCGAGCACGAGGCAATCCGCGTGTTTGCGCGCAACCTGAAGGATCTGCTGCTGGCCGCGCCCGCTGGTCCGAAGGCCGTGATCGGCCTCGACCCGGGCCTGCGTACGGGCGTCAAGGTGGCCGTGGTCGATCGCACCGGCAAGGTGCTGGTGACCGACACGATCTATCCGCACGAGCCGCGCCGCGACTGGGACGGTTCGATCGCCAAGCTAGCGCGCATCTGCGCGCAGACGCAGGCGGAACTGATCAGTATCGGCAACGGGACGGCCTCGCGCGAGACCGACAAGCTGGCCAGCGAGCTGATCGCCCGCCATCCGGAGTTCAAGCTGCAGAAGATCGTCGTGTCCGAAGCGGGTGCGTCGGTTTACTCGGCCTCCGAGCTGGCGGCCAAGGAATTCCCCGACATGGACGTGTCGCTGCGCGGCGCGGTGTCGATTGCGCGGCGTCTGCAGGACCCGCTCGCCGAACTCGTGAAGATCGAGCCGAAGGCGATCGGGGTCGGCCAGTATCAGCACGACGTGAACCAGCGCGAGCTGGCCCGTTCGCTCGACGCGGTGGTCGAAGACTGCGTGAACGCGGTCGGCGTCGATGCGAATACGGCGTCCGTGGCGCTGCTCGCGCGCGTCTCCGGGCTGAACGCAACGCTCGCGCGCAATATCGTCGACTTCCGCGATGCCAACGGTCCGTTCCCGTCGCGCGAACATCTGCGCAAGGTGCCGCGTCTGGGCGACAAAACCTTCGAACAGGCTGCCGGCTTCCTGCGCATCAACAACGGCGAGAACCCGCTGGACCGTTCGTCGGTGCACCCGGAAGCGTATCCGGTGGTCGAGCGCATGCTGGCCAGGATCAACAAGCAGGTGGGCGAAGTGCTCGGCAACCGCGAGGCGCTGTCGGGGCTCTCACCGGCCGAGTTTGTCGACGATCGCTTCGGTCTGCCGACCGTGCGGGACATTCTGGCTGAACTCGAAAAGCCGGGCCGCGACCCGCGCCCCGAGTTCAAGACTGCGACCTTCCGCGAGGGTGTGGAGAAGATCTCCGACCTGTCGCCGGGTATGGTGCTGGAAGGCGTCGTGACCAACGTGGCGGCCTTCGGCGCGTTTATCGACATCGGCGTGCACCAGGACGGCCTCGTCCACGTCTCGGCCATGTCGACGAAGTTCATCAAGGACCCGCACGAAGTCGTGAAGGCCGGCCAGATCGTCAAGGTCAAGGTGCTGGAAGTGGACGTGAAGCGTCAGCGCATTTCGCTGACTATGCGGCTTGCCGACGAGTTCGGCGCGGCGGGCGCAGCAGGCACGGCGCCGCGCAGCGGCGGCCAGCAGGATCGTGGCGGTGTCCGCCCGGGCAGCAATGGACGCGGCGCACCGCAGCGCTCGCGTGAGCCGGAACCGGCCGGCGCGATGGCCGCGGCATTCGCCAAACTCAAGCGTTAAGACGCCGCGCCGCCCAACAAAAAGCCCACGCAGTTCACATCTGCGTGGGCTTTTTTATTGACCGCCGCGTCACCTGAACAGCACGTACGCTGGGCGAAAACGAAACTCAAATCTCGATCTTCGTTCCCAGTTCCACCACACGATTGGCAGGAATGCTGAAGAAATCTGTCGGTTTGGCCGCGTTCTGATGCATCCACGCGAACACCCGCTCGCGCCACACGGACATGCCGGGCAACTGCGTCGGCACCACGGTTTCGCGAGCGAGGAAAAACGACGTATCCATCATCTCGAAGGTCATGTCGTGCGAGCGGCCAACTTCGACCAGCACCGCCTTCACATCCGGCGTCTCATTGAACCCATAGGCTGCCTTCACAAGGTACAGGCCGCCGCCGATCTCTTTCACAGTGAGCCGGTCGGCGTCGTTCACATACGGAATATCGAGCGTCTTGAAAGTCAGGAAAATGGTGCGCTCGTGCAGCACCTTGTTGTGCTTCAGGTTGTGCAGCAGACTCACCGGCACCAGCACGTCGCTGCCGGTCAGATAGATTGCCGTGCCGGACACCCGGTGCGGCGGATGCGCGAGCAAGCCCTGCAGAAACGGCATCAACGGAATACCGTCGGCTGCGGTGCGTTCCTTGACGATCATTCTGCCCTTGAACCAGGTCATCAGCAGGAAGAACAACAGCGCGCCAATGCCGAGCGGCAGCCAGCCGCCCTCCTCGACCTTCAGCAGATTGGCGCCGAAGAAGCCCAGATCGACCACCATCAGGCCGCCGATAATCAGCGCGACCAGCAGCTTGTTCCACTTCCAGACGTTCACCATCACCACGCAGGCCAGCACGGTGGTGATCACCATCGTGGCCGTCACCGCGATCCCGTAGGCGGCTGCGAGGTTGTCCGAACTCTTGAAGGCCACCACGATGCACAGGATGATGAAGAGCAGCATCCAGTTCACCACCGGCACATAAATCTGCCCGATCGCCAGATCCGATGTATGCAGGATCTTCATGCGCGGCACGTAGCCGAGCTGGATCGCCTGGCTGGTCAGCGAATAGGCGCCGGAAATCACGGCCTGCGAAGCGATCACGGTGGCCACCGTCGACAGGACCACCAGCGGCAGCAAGGCCCAGTCGGGCGCGAGCAGGAAGAACGGGTTTTCGATGGCCTTCGGGTCGTGCATCAACAATGCGCCCTGGCCGAAGTAGTTCATCACCAGCGAAGGCATCACGAGGCAGTACCAGGCCACCCGGATCGGCTTGGCGCCGAAATGGCCCATGTCGGCATACAGCGCCTCGGCGCCGGTCAGCACCAGCACCACCGAACCGAGCACGACATACGCCTGCAGCACGTGCGCCGCCATGAACGAATAGGCGTAGTAGGGATTGAGCGCGCGGATCACATTGGGCGACTGCACGATGTGAGCAAGCCCGAGCAGACCGATCACCACGAACCACAGCACCATGATCGGTCCGAACAGACGCCCCACCATTGCCGTGCCGTGCCGCTGGATCCAGAACAGCACGATCAGGATCGCGATGGTCAGCGGCAGGACCAGATGGCTCAGATTGGGCGCCGCGATCTCCAGCCCCTCGACGGCGGAGATCACCGAGATGGCCGGTGTAATCACCGCATCGCCGTAGAACATGCAGGCGCCGAAGATGCCGAGCATCATCAGCAAACCCGCCAGCTTCTTCTTTGGATCGACCGAGCGAAGCGCAAGCGCCATCAGCGCCAGCACGCCACCCTCGCCGTTGTTGTCGGCGCGCATCACGAACAGCACGTACTTGATGCTGACGACGATCACGATCGCCCAGAACAACAGCGAGATCACGCCGAGGATGGATTGTTCGGTCAGCGGGATGCCATGCGCCGGACTGAACGCCTCTTTCAGCGAGTACAACGGGCTCGTGCCGATATCGCCGAACACCACCCCGATCGCAGCCAGTGCGAGTGCGGGCAGAGGCTGTTTGTGCACGTGCTGGGTATCTGTCATAAACGCGAGGTATCCGTTCCTGGGCGGAAAAAACGAGCGCTATTCTAAACTGACTGTAAGGTAGCACCAGGCGTGTTGTGCGCACACCACGTGGACAGCCCGCGCAGTTTAGCACCGTGCTATGGACCCGTCAGCCGCTTGTCAGGCGATGGTCAGACGATAGTCAGACGATAGTCAGACGTATGAGAGAAGTCGTCGTGAGCCGCGTCAGCAGCGCTGCAAGGACCTCAGGCACGGGTCCTGCGCCGCATACGAACGTTCTTGAACACCGTGCGGGCGAAAAAAACGGAGCCCAATGGGCTCCGTTTTTGCGGATTCGCTGCTACGGCCTGGAAGAGCTAGACAGCCGGCACGCTTCACGTCTCCGAGCGTTCCTGCGCGGTACCGCGCTTGATCCACGCGCCGAGGTTATGCGGGCGCACCGTGTCCCACTCCTCGAACGGCTGATGAATCCACGGATTGGTCGGCAGGTACTGCACGTGGTAGTCAGGCTTTACCTTCGAGCAGCCCTTGTACCAGAGCACCGCCGAGCGCACTGCCGTAATCGCCGGATAGCGCTCTTTCAGATGCTGCTGCACACGCGCGAGCGTCACGCCCGAATCGACGAGATCGTCGACCAGCAACACGTTGCCCGACAGTTCGCCGCGCGTCATCGTGATGTACTGTGCGATGTCGAGCTCGCCCTGCTCCGTGCCCGCCGCTTCACGGTACGAACTGGTGGCGAGAATCGCCAGCGGCAGATCGTAAATGCGCGAGAGCTGGTCGCCCACGCGCAGACCGCCGCGCGCGAGGCACAGGATCTTGTCGAACTTCCAGCCCGACTCGTGCACGGCAAGCGCCAGCACTTCGATCAGGCGGTGATACTCGTCCCAGCCAACCCACAGGTTCTTGTCGTCATTGCGCGGGTCTTTCATCGCAACCATCGGTACACCCTGCGTCATAAGTTAAACCTTGAACGGATGACGAAGCAGAATCGTCTCGTCACGATCCGGACCGGTTGAAACCATGTCGATCGGCACGCCGGCGACTTCCTGCACGCGCGTCAGGTAAGCACGTGCGCTGGCGGGCAGCTTGTCCCATTCCTTGATGCCGACGGTGCTTTCCTTCCAGCCGCCGAAAGTCTCGTACACCGGCACGCAACGCGCCACTTCGGTCGCACCGCGCGGCAGGATATCGCAGTCCTTGCCGTCGACCGTGTAGCCGACGCACAGCTTCACTTCGTCGAGGCCGTCGAGCACGTCGAGCTTGGTCATGCACAGGCCCGAGACGCCGTTGATCTGGATCGAGCGGCGCAGTGCGGCAGCGTCGAGCCAGCCGGTGCGGCGCGGCCGGCCGGTGACCGAGCCGAATTCCTTGCCGACCGTAGCGAGCGTCAGGCCGACCTGCTCCTGGCGATTCGCGTTGTCCGCATCGTACAGCTCGCTCGGGAACGGGCCCGAGCCGACGCGCGTGCAATAAGCCTTGGTGATGCCGAGGATGTAGTTCAGCTTTTGCGGACCGACGCCCGCGCCTGCCGTAGCCGCACCGGCCACGCAGTTGCTCGATGTGACGAACGGATAGGTGCCGTGGTCGATGTCGAGCAGCGTGCCTTGCGCGCCTTCGAACAGCAGGTTGTTGCCCGCCGCGTTTTCGTCGTACAGGCGGCGCGAAACGTCCGTCACCATAGGCTTGAGGCGATCGGCGTAGCTCAGCATCGTGTCGAGCGTTTGCTGGAAGTCGACCGCGGCGACACCCAGGTATTGCGTGAGCACGAAGTTGTGGTAATCGAGGTTTTCACGCAGACGTTCGGCGAAGCTTGCCGGCTCGAACAGGTCTTGCACGCGCAGGCCGCGGCGCGCCACCTTGTCTTCGTAGGCCGGGCCGATGCCGCGGCCGGTGGTGCCGATCTTGCCGGCGCCACGGCGCGCTTCGCGGCCCTGGTCGATGGCGATGTGATACGGCAGGATCAGGGTGGTGGCTTCGGAAATGAAGAGGCGCTTCTGAACATCGACCCCGGCGGCTTCGAGCTCGCCAATTTCCTTGAACAGCGCTTCCGGCGACAACACGACGCCATTGCCGATGTAGCACGCGACGCCGGGATGCATGATGCCCGACGGAATCAGACGCAAGATGGTTTTCTTGCCGCCGATGATAAGCGTGTGACCGGCATTGTGACCGCCCTGGAAGCGAACGACGCCTTGAGCGTGGTCCGTCAGCCAGTCGACGATCTTGCCCTTGCCTTCATCACCCCATTGGGTCCCCACGACGACGACGTTGCGTCCGGGGTTCACATTCACAGCGCTGGCAGACATGTTGTTTCGTATGCTGGTTAAAAACGTATTCTACCTATGTTCGCGGAACCTTCCGAATTTTTCCGTTTCCGCTCAACGGTATGGACCTTATGCTGGGTATACCGAAATGATGCGGTTCGCCACCGCACCGATCTTTTTGCAAAGCGCTTGCGAGCCGTTTGCAATCGTTCTCTCGCTCAGGCGCGCGGCTCGACCACCCATGCACCGTTGCGCTCGACCAACACGCGGTCGCAGGCAAACTCGTCGAGCGCGTGATCGTGGCCCGGCAGTGCCTGAATCACCACTTCGCCGGCATCGCGCAATGCGGCCACGCTGGCACGCAGTGCGTCGTCGTGCTGCCATGGCGCCAGAATCGCGCTGCTGCGCGCCTCGACCGGCGAAATACGCGCTACCTCACGCAGGTCCAGCGAAAAGCCGGTCGCCGCACGCGCCCGGCCATACGCCTGCCCCACATGGTCGTAACGGCCGCCGCGGGCCACTGCATTCGGCACGCCGTCCACATAAGCCGAGAACATCACGCCGCTGTGATACGCGTAGCCGCGCAGGTCGGCCAGATCGATCATCACTTCCGCGCCGTCCACCTGGCTTGCTAGGAACGCCAGATCGTCGAGCGCGCGGGCGATTTCCGGCGTCGCGGGCAGGCGCTTGCGCGCCTCGTCGAGCACCGAAGCGTCGCCGTAGAGCGACGGCAATGCGCGCAGCGCAGCGCGGGTCACCGGCGTGAGAGGCGCGGTGAGTTCGGCCAGACGCGGCACGTCCTTGCCGGCCAGCGCTTCGTACAACGACTCGCCGAGCGCCGCCGCCGCAGGTTCCGCGTCGATCAGCGCCGCCAGCACACCCGCATGGCACAGGTCCAGACGCACCTTGGCGAGGCCCGCCAGATGCAGCGCGTCGAGCATCAGTTGCTGGATTTCGAGGTCCGCTTCGAGACCGGCGTGACCGTAGATTTCCGCGCCGATCTGGATCTGCTCGCGGGTCGCATGCAGGCCGCGCGGACGCGTGTGCAGCACGTTGCCGGCGTAGCACAGGCGCGTCACGCCCTGACGGTTCAGCAAGTGCGCGTCGATGCGCGCAACCTGCGGCGTCATGTCGGCGCGCAGGCCGAGCGTGCGGCCCGACAACTGGTCGACCAGCTTGAAGGTGCGCAGATTCAGGTCGTGGCCCCCGCCCGTCAGCAGCGACTCGAGGTATTCGAGAAGCGGCGGCATGACCATTTCGTAGCCATAGGCGCGAAAACGGTCCAGCAGATGACGCCGCAACTCTTCAATCTTGCGGGCTTCCGACGGCAGCACGTCGGCAATATTCTCGGGGAGTAACCAGGTCGACATCGATACAGTCCTACGATGGTGAACACGGCGCGCGGACGCGCCGGTAAATGAGCGTAAATGGTCAACTGCGTGGCGAACTGCGGGCCGTGCCGGCGGGCTGGCAAGCCCGCTCCCTAGCGCTCATGCAGGCCCCGCGCAGGCAGAGGTGCAACGCGCGGGCGCTTCGGGACGCCCATGCCGGCAACCGATCTCTGCGGGCGATCGGCGTCAGCCCGGCTCGCTCGTGGCGTCAGGTCGCGACAAACAGCAGCACGAGTCCGAGCGCCATCACGATCAATCCGCCAATACGGATCTGATGCGGCGGACGCTCCGCTATTCTACGAAACGTATCGCGCCAGGCGCTCGGAAAAACGAAGGGGAACATTCCCTCGATGATCAGCATCAGTGCGATCGCGAGCAACAACGAGCCGGCTATATCCATGCGAGTGAGGGTGCCGCGATACGCATGCCGCGGCGCTCCGGTAATCAGTGTTTGTGCGGTGCCGCGGCGGCGTCCGGCGACATCTCACCGGTCGGACTACGCATGAAGCGGAAAAACTCGCTGCTCGAATCGACCACAATCACGTCGTTCGGCTTGAAGGTGTTCCGGTAAGCCAGCATGCTCTGGTAGAACTGATAGAACTGCGGATCGCGTCCAAAGGCGTCGGCGGCGATCGAAGCAGCCTTGCCGTCGCCCTCGCCCTTTATGGTCTGCGCCTGCATGTATGCGTCGGCAAGCAGCGCCTGCTGCTGGTTGGCCGCATCCGCCTTGATCTGGTCGGCTTCGGCCACGCCCTTGGCACGCTCTTCAGCGGCGGCCTGCTCACGCGCGGCGGTCATCCGCTTGTACACGGAGTCGGCCATCGCAGCCGGGAAATCGACCCGCGCGAGCTGGATGTCGATCACCTCGACGCCAAGCGAAGCGGCAGCCGCCGCCATCGCACCGCGCGCTTCATCCGCGATCGCCTGCTGTCTGGCCAGCGCATCGGGCAGCGTCACCTTGGCAAACGCGTCGCCAAGCGCACTGCGCGAGAGCAATGCGAGGCGGTCCGGCAGTGTCTGTTCGTCGCCTCTCGTCTGCGCGAACAGCTTGAGCGGATCGGTCACGCGGTACTTGATCAGCGGATCGACCAGCAGGTCGGTTTTGTCAGACGTGACGTAGCGGTCTTCATCCGGCGTGTCGAGCGTCTGGATCCGGCTGTCGACCAGCATCACGCTTTGCAGCGGCGGCGGCAGCTTGGCGTGCAAGCCGGGGCCGAGCAGCGTGGGCTCGGCGTCGCCGCGTGCGGACAGCACAGCCATATGACGCTGGTCGACCACGAACACCGTCGAGGACGCGGCAAACAGCAGCAGCACGATAATCACGACGAGCGCAATGATCCGGTTCATGTTCGCGCTCCTCATTGAATGTCGTCTTCGCGGCCGCGGCTGCGGAACGAATCGCGCGAACGCAGCGGGTCGCTGGCGGCATCGGCGTCGCTGGCCGGGCTCGAAGCCTGGGCGGCCGGTGCAGCGGAGGCCGGCACGGACGCCGCGGCGCCGCTTGCGCCCGGCGCCGCCTGTGCCTGGCTCTGGGCAGCGGAACCCGCCGCCCCAGAAGCCGCGCTCGCTGCCGCAGCCTCGGCCGCGCGCTGGCGGCTGGCTTCGATCAGCTTGTCGAGTGGCAGATACAGCACGTTGTTACCGGCCTTGCTGTCGACAAAGACCTTCGTCGTATTCGAGTAGATATGCTGCATGGTGTCCAGGTACATGCGCTCGCGGATCACCGCCGGCGCTTTGGAGTACTGCTCGTAGACCTGCTTGAAGCGCGCGGCGTCGCCCTGCGCCTGCGCCACCACCTGGTCGCTATAGGTCCTGGCTTCGTCGACGAGACGCGCCGCGTCGGCCTGCGCATGCGGCAGCAGGTCGTTCGCATAGGCCTGCGCATCGGCCTTCGCGCGCCCGCGGTCCTGATGCGCCTTGATGGCGTCGTCGAACGCCCCCTGCACCTGCTCAGGCGCCTGCACACCCTGGATCGTGACGCCGGTCACGACAAGGCCCGTCTGCGATTCGTCCAGGGAATGCTGGATCGCATCGGTGAGCTCCTGACGGATTGCTTCGCGATCCTGATAGAGGATGTCATTGGTGCTGCGCGCGCCGACGATGCTGCGCACCGCCGCCTGGCCCGCCTGGGTCACGCTCTGGTCGGGGTCGACGCTGCGAAACAGATAGTCGGTAGCGCTGCGCACCTGGTATTGCACGGCAAAGCGAACGTTGACGATGTCCGCGTCATGCGTGAGCATCGACGCATCCTTGACGTTGGCGAGCCGTACCACGTTGTTGCGGCCGATTTCCACCGTGCGCACATCGCCGATATTGACGAGTTCATGAGCTTCGAATGGATACGGCAGGCGCCAGTGCACGCCTTGGGTCGCGGTATAGCGGTACTTGCCGAACTGCGTGACGACCCCCGCCTCGCCATCCTGCACGACGAACACACCGCTGCCGAGGTAGATGGCGACCAGCACGCCGATCACGATGCCGACGCCGATGCGGGCGCCGCGCCCGTTGTCCGGACGGCCGATACCGCCGCCCGTGCCCCTGCGGCCGAACATGCTGCTCAGGCGACGATTGAAATCGCGCCACATCTCGTCGAGATCCGGCGGTCCGTCACCGTCCTTGCCGTTCTGAGGACGTTTGGGTTCGTTCGGCCGTTGCCGGTCGCCATTGCCGTCGCCCCGGCCCCAGCGCGGATCGTTCATCGAAAGAATGGCGCGCAGGCGCAGCCAGATACTCCGCTCGTTGTAATCGTTCACCTGTGTTCGTTCACCAGAGTAGACAGCGGGTCAGTGCAATTTGGAACGGGTCAGTGCCCGAGTTCTGGGACCTTGCGATCGTCGCGTGATTCGGCAAGCCGGCGGTCTTCCTGCGGCGCGACATGCTGCGCGTCGTCAAGCGAATCGGCAGCCGCGATTTCGGCAATGGCAGCGCGCAGCGTGTCCAGCCCCTGCCCGGTGCGCGCGCTCAAAAAGACGCGCGAAATATTACCATACTCATCCCGCTCAACCGCCTCGCCGCGGGCCGCCAGCTCTGGTACCGCGTCGATCTTGTTGAACACCAGCACCTGACGGATCGTGTCGGCGCCGATTTCGTGCAGCACCTCGTTGACCTGATCGATCTGGTCGAGGCGCACGGCGCTCGAGGCATCCACCACGTGCAGCAGCAAGTCGGCGTGAATGGTTTCTTCGAGGGTGGCCCGGAACGCGGCCACCAGTTGGTGAGGCAATTCGCGGATAAAACCGACCGTATCGGACACCACTACCTGCCCCACCTCGTCGCCGAGGTAGACGCGCCGCGAGGTCGTATCGAGCGTCGCGAACAGTTGGTCCGCGGCATACGCCTGGGCCTTGGTCAGCGCGTTGAAGAGCGTCGACTTGCCGGCGTTGGTATAGCCGACCAGCGACACCGACATGGTGCGGTTGCGCTCGCGCGCCCGCCGCTGCGTGCCGTGCTGGCGGCGCAGTTTCTCGAGCCGGGTCTTGAGCGCCTTGATGCGCTCGCCGATCAGCCGGCGGTCGGTTTCGAGCTGGGTTTCACCCGGACCGCGCAGGCCGATACCGCCTTTTTGCCGCTCCAGGTGGGTCCAGGCGCGGATCAGCCGCGTGGACAGGTACTGCAATTGGGCAAGCTCGACCTGCAGCTTGCCTTCGTGGCTGCGGGCGCGCTGCGCAAAGATATCGAGGATCAGGCTCGTGCGATCGATCACGCGCCTGTTAAGCGCTTGCTCCAGATTGCGCTGCTGAGCCGGCGCGAGAGCGTGATTGAAGATGACGAGTTCGATGTCGTTCGCCTCGCACGCGAGACGCAATTCTTCGGCCTTGCCGCTGCCGACGAACATCTTGGCATCGGGGCTGGACCGGCGTCCGGTGAGGGTAACGAGGGGATTCGCGCCCGCGCTTTGCGCGAGCAGGCTGAGTTCTTCGAGACTGGCTTCGAAATCGATCTTACCGAAGTCGATGCCGACAAGCGCTGCGTTGGTCAAATTGGAGGGTATCAAAGTGAAGCGGCCGGGAGAGATCGCCAACGGGCGACACTACGCCGGCCGCGACGAGAGGTTAGGACTGTTCGGAATCCGGGTGGAAATTCACCGGACGGGCAGGCACGACGGTGGAAATAGCGTGCTTGTAGACCATCTGGGTGACCGTATTCCGGAGCAACACGACGTACTGGTCGAACGATTCGATGTTCCCTTGAAGCTTGATGCCGTTGACCAGGTAGATCGACACCGGCACGTGCTCTTTACGCAGTGCGTTCAAAAACGGGTCTTGTAACAATTGCCCTTTGTTGCTCATAGCAAACTCCGTATTTTTTTGCAGGTTGACTAAATTGACGACGAAGAAAAAGAAATCCGCCGTCAACCGCTACACTATAGCCGATTTTCGTTTTTGCGCGAGTGACCTGGCCATCCGGCCAAACCCAACACACACGCGGGTTTCAGCCTTTGTCCGCGTAAGGGTTCGTCGACGATCTGAACTCTATGCGCAATGGAGTCCCAGTCAGCCCGAAAGTTTCCCGGAAGCGGTTTTCAAGGTAGCGTTTATACGTTTCCGTGATCGCGTCGAGCGCGTTGCCGTGGATCACGATGATCGGCGGGTTCTGGCCTCCCTGGTGCGCGTAGCGCAGCTTCGGGCGCACCGGACCACGCCGGCGCGGCTGCTGGAATTCGACTGCGTCGATCAGCGCACGCGTGAGTTTCGGCGTGGGCAGCTTCGACATCGCGGCTGCATACGCATCGTCAACCGAGCGCATCAATGCGCCAATCCCCGTCTTCTCCGCCGCTGAAATAAAGTGAAATTTAGCGAAGTCGAGAAATTTTAGTTTGCGCTCGAGATCGGACTTGGTGCGCTCGCGCACATGCGGGTCGAGGCCGTCCCATTTGTTTACGCCAACCACTAGCGCGCGACCCTGCTCCACCACGAAACCGGCGATGTGCGCGTCCTGATCGGAAATGTCCTGACGGGCGTCGAGCAGCAGGATCACCACGTTCGCATCCGAGATGGATTGCAGCGTCTTCACCACCGAGAACTTCTCGATCGCTTCGAACACCTTGCCGCGGCGGCGCAGGCCAGCCGTGTCGATCAGCGTGTAGGGCTTGCCCTGACGCTCGAAGTCGACATAAATCGAATCGCGCGTGGTGCCGGGCATGTCGAAGGCGATCACGCGGTCTTCGCCGACCAGCGTGTTGATCAGCGTCGACTTGCCGACGTTCGGACGGCCCACGATGGCGATCTTGATGCCGCGCGTGGCCTTCTCCTCGTCGCTCTCTTCCGGCTGACCCGCATAGGCGACTTCGAGCGCCTCGTTGATCATCTCGGTCACGCCGTCGCCGTGCGCCGCCGAAATGGCGCGCGGGTCGCCCAGACCCAGTTCGTAAAAGTCCGCGGCCACTGCGCTGTACTTCATCCCCTCAGCCTTGTTGACGACGAGGAAAATCGGCCGGCCGGTCTTGCGCAGATAGTCGGCGATCGACTTGTCCTGCGGCGCGAGACCATTACGGCCGTCGACAATGAACACGACAATGTCCGATTCCTCGACCGCCTGACGGGTCTGGCGCGCCATCTCATGGAGGATGCCGTCCTTGGCGACCGGCTCGAAACCGCCGGTATCGACAACCAGGTACGGGCGCTCGCCGGTGCGGCCTTCGCCGTAGTGACGATCGCGCGTCAGGCCCGGGAGGTCGGCAACGAGCGCATCACGCGAGCGCGTGAGACGGTTGAATAGCGTGGATTTCCCCACATTGGGGCGCCCCACAAGGGCAATTACGGGTTTCATCAGATGTTGTTCACGGTGAAACGCGAGGCCGAGATCGACCACCCCGCGCACGACGCCATGCGGCCGCGTCGCGGCTGCGTTTGACGCAAATTATCACGAATCCGGCCGGCCCCGGATGCGCAGCATATATGCCCATCCAGGCGGACGTTGGGTTGGCTGTATGGACGGCGCCGATGCGCCGCCGGGTTCCGTAGTGCGGACAGCTCTCTGTACTTGATGACTGATACTTCTTTTTCCGGGTTGCCGAACTGCCTGAGTGACAGCACAGCCCCGGGATATTTCCGGCTTCGGACGCCGCGACCCGGCGCCACGGACACCTTGCGGCAAAAACGCACGCGGCCGGCAAAGCCGGCCTGCGCGTGACCGCATCAGCCTGCGCCGCGCTTAACGCGGACGGAAGCCGTAGACGTCGCCGTCGTGCGTTTGCACCACCAGCGTGTCGCCCGCCAGCACCGGTGCAGCGGTAATCGCGCTGCCGTCGGTCGGCATGCGTGCGACAAACGTGCCGTCGTCACGCGAAAGGAAATGCACAAAGCCCTGGTAGTCGCCCATCACGGCGGCATGGCCCAACAGGAACGGCACGCTGACCTGGCGGTTCTTCAGCTTGTCGTTGCTCCACAACTGGTTGCCGCTCGTCGCATCAAACGCGCTCACCACCGACCAGTCGTCGCCGCCCACCACCGTGTTTTCATCCTGCGCAACGCCGGTCGTGCTCGAGAACGCCTTTTGCCACAGCGGACGGCCCGAGTTGGCGTCGAAGCAGCCAATCTGTCCCTGGAACGTCACGGCGCAGGTCTCGGCTCCGACCAGCGTCGGCGGGCCGGTGACGTCATTGATCCGCTCGACTTCCGTCACGCCCTTCGGATACGACACCGGCGTTTCCCAGAAGCTGTCGCCGGTCTGCAGGTTGATCGCTGCGAACGAGCCGCCCGGGAAACCCGCCAGCACCGCCGCATCGCCCGCGAAGGTCATGCCCGACGACACGCGCAGATTGAGCGGCACCGCGCGATTGCGGTACACCCACTTCTGCTCGCCGGTTTGCGCGTTAAACGCGGTGATCTGGCCGTCGACCGTGCGCACGATCACGTAGCCGTTGCCCACCAGCGGCGGCGAGATGATTTCGCCGGGCGCCGTGTTTTTCCACAGCAGCTTGCCGTCCTGGCCGAGCACGTAGACTTCGCCCTTGAGCGCACCGACCGCAGTCAGCGTACCGTCGGTGCCGACGCCTGCCGACAGGTCGCTGCCGACCTTGATGCGCCAGATGTCCTTGCCGGTCTGGGCGTCGATCTTCGCGACCGAGCCGTTCGCGCCCGCGACGTAGACCGCGTTGCCGAACGCCACCGGCGAGAACAGGTAGCGCCCCGCCTTACCGACGCTGGACTTCCAGGCCTGCTGCACGTTCAGCACGGGTTTGAACTCGGTGAGCGGCGTCGGCTCGCGGCGCTCGTCCTTCGTGGATGAGCAAGCCGTCATGACGAGGACGGTCATCGCACAGGCAACGGGCACAGCGTAGCGTTTCAGCAGATTCATCGGTTGACGTTGCATTTAGGAAGATTAATCAAAATAGGACTGGTTGAGCGTCATGCGACGTTCAACCGCCCAACGCGTCCAGCTTGAACTGGATCAACTGACGCGCGGAGGTATCGGTTTTCGACAGCGAGTCGAGCGCGAGCTGATAAGCGGCACGCGCGTCCGCGCGCTTGCCTTGCGCCGCGAGCAGATCGCCGCGGCCGTTTGCGACGACGCCCTTGAACGCGTCGGACTCCGGTTCGGCGAGCAGCGCCAGCCCCTGGTCGTAAGCCTTGTCGTCAAGCAGCAACGAGGCGAGACGCAGTTTCGCGATCTGCTTGAACTCGTCGTCCTTGGCGTGATCGATGGTCCATTGCAACTGCGCCTTGGCACCGGCTTCGTCGCCGGCGGCGTAGAGCGCCTTGGCCGCCGTCAGCGCCGTCATCTGCGCATAAGCGGTGCCGCCGAACTTGTCTTCCATGTCGCCGGCCACACGGGCCACCTGGGCCTTGTCGCCACCGGCGACCGCCTGCTGAACCTGGTCATACAGCACCGCGGCTTGCGCCGCCTGGTGCCGCTGCCAGTAGTTCCAGCCGTTCCAGCCTGCGGAGGCGACGAGCGCCACCAGCACGATCCACGTGGTGGAATTGCCCCACTGCGCCCACCATGCCTTCAGACCTTCAATCGATTCTTGTTCGTCGTGGTAACTCATCGCCCGGCGATTCCTTCTCTTTTATTACCTTGTATGTGTCGAACCGCAAGGCCGACCACATTGCGCTTCAGTCGTCGCCGTCTTCGGCGGATGCAACCATCGCATTGATTAGAAATTCGGTCAAGTCTTCGGCCGGCACGTTCTGTTGCTCGCTCTTACCACCGTCCTGGCCGGCGTTGCGCAGCGGCTTCACGCCGACCGTGCCGTTGGCGATCTCATCCTCGCCGAGGACCACCGCGAAGGCCGCACCGCTTGCATCCGCGCGCTTCATCTGCGACTTGAAACTCGCGGTCTGGCCGTCGACGCTGCAATGCAGGATGACGTCGAGACCGGTATCGCGCAGCCGCTCGGCGATGATAAAGGCCTGCTCGCGCGCCGCGTCGCCCTGATGGACCACGTAGACATCGCAACCTTCGTCTTCCGGCACGAGGTTCTCTTCCTTCAGCAGCTCCAGGATGCGCTCGATACCCATGGCCCAGCCGCACGCCGCGGTCGGTTTGCCGCCCAGTTGCTCGATCAGCGGATCGTAACGGCCGCCGGCCGCAACCGTGCCTTGCGCGCCGAGCTTGTCGGTCACCCATTCGAACACGGTCTGATTGTAGTAATCGAGACCGCGCACGAGGCGCGGATTGATCGTGAACGGCAGGTTGTTCGCCTTCAGCAGACGCTGCAGTCCGTCGAAGTGCGCCCGCGATGCCTCGCCGAGGAAATCGATCAGCTTCGGTGCGTTCTGTGCGATTTCCTGCAGCGCCGGGTTCTTCGTATCCAGCACGCGCAGCGGGTTCGTGTAGAGACGGCGCTTCGCGTCTTCGTCCAGCACGTCCATGTGCTTTTCCAGATACGCGATCAATTCGACACGGTGAGCTGCACGTTCTTCCGCCAGACCCAGCGAATTGATTTCGAGGCGAATGCCGGTCAAGCCGAGGTCGTCCCACAGACGCTGGCACATCATGATGATTTCAGCGTCGGTATCCGGGCCGGCAAAGCCGAGCGCCTCGACCCCCACCTGATGGAACTGACGATAGCGGCCGCGCTGCGGACGCTCGTGCCGGAACATCGGGCCGATGTACCACAGACGCTTTGGACCGTCGTACAGCATGTTGTGTTCAATCGATGCGCGCACAACGGCAGCGGTATTTTCCGGACGCATCGTCAGATTTTCGCCGTTCAGCGCGTCGGTAAAGCTGTACATCTCCTTCTCGACGATGTCCGTCACTTCGCCGATGCCGCGCGTGAACAGTTGCGTATGCTCGACGATCGGCGTGCGAATGTTCTGGTATCCGTAAGAACGGAGCATCGACTTGACGGTCGTTTCGAAAAACTCCCACAACCCAGCTTCTTGCGGGAGGATGTCGTTCATGCCCTTCACACCGGACAATTTCTCGAGCTTTTTCTTCTGTTCAGTCATCTGTGTTCGCTTGATACTTCTCAGTTGAGCGCAGTCGCGCGGCCATAGGTGCGCTCGACGTAGTCGCTCACGATTTGCTGGAATTCTTCGGCGATGTGCTCGCCACGCAGCGTCTTCACTTTTTCGCCGTCGATAAACACGGGCGCGGCCGGGTTCTCACCCGAGCCCGGCAGGCTGATACCGATATTGGCCTGCTTCGATTCGCCCGGGCCGTTGACGATGCAGCCCATCACCGCGACGTGCATCTTCTCGACGCCAGGATACTGGTCGCGCCACACCGGCATCTGCAGGCGCAGATACGTCTGGATCTGCGAGGCGAGTTCCTGGAACAGCGTGCTGGTGGTGCGGCCGCAACCCGGGCACGCAATCACCATAGGCGTGAACGAACGCAGACCCATTGTCTGCAGGATTTCCTGACCGACGATCACCTCACCGGTGCGCGGTCCGCCCGGCTCCGGCGTGAGCGAGATACGGATCGTGTCGCCGATACCTTGCTGCAACAGCACCGACAGCGCAGCAGTCGACGCGACGATGCCCTTCGAACCCATGCCGGCCTCGGTCAGGCCGAGGTGCAGGGCGAATTCGCAGCGGCGCGCGAGTTCGCGGTACACGGCGATCAGATCCTGCACGCCGCTCACCTTGCACGACAGGATGATCTTGTTGCGGCTCAAACCCAGTTCCACGGCACGCTCGGCCGAGCCGATCGCCGACTGGATCAGCGCTTCGTACATCACGCTCTGCGCTTCCCATGGCGTGGAGCGCGCGGCGTTTTCGTCCATCATCTTCGCGAGCAGATCCTGATCGAGACTGCCCCAGTTCACACCGATGCGCACCGGCTTGTCGTACTGGATCGCGGCTTCGATCATTTGCGCGAACTGCGTATCGCGCTTCGCGCCATGGCCGACGTTGCCCGGATTGATCCGGTACTTCGACAGCGCTTCCGCGCACGCCGGGTAATCGCGCAGCAGCAGATGGCCGTTGTAGTGAAAGTCGCCCACCAGCGGCACCGACACGCCCATGCGGTCGAGCTGGTCGCGCACGGCCGGCACGGCCGCCGCGGCTTCCGGCGTGTTGACCGTGATGCGCACCAGTTCCGAGCCGGCCTGGGCCAGTTCCTTGATCTGGATTGCGGTACCGATCGCGTCCGCGGTATCGGTATTGGTCATCGACTGCACGCGCACCGGCGCGTCGCCGCCGATCGTCACCAGGTTGCCGGCCCAACGGACGTCGACTGCATGCGACTTGCGCCGCGCGGCCTGGCCGCCGAAAACCGGCTCGTTCGAACAAATCTGACTGCTGGATTGGGATTGAGCTTCGGATTGCATCGAAAAACCCATTTACGCCGCACGCGCCACGCACCGCGCATGCCGCACGAATTGAAAAAGCGCCGCCGCCCAGCGGGCAGCGACGCATACCGTATTAAGGCAGCGTCAAGCGCGCCACATTGCCCTTGGCAGACGCATACTTCGCCGGATCGACCGGCTGGCCGTCGAGCGACATCGACTCGAGTCCAGCCTTGTTGCCGACCGTCACCTTGAAAGGCCCGACGCCGGAAATTTCCTTGCTTTCACCTGCGTGCACGAGGCCGGAGAACAACTCCTTGCCGTCGCTCTGACGCACGCTGAACCAGCTATCTTCGCTGACCCGCACAGCGACGATCGACTCGCCCGCGGCCGCTTCCGTCGCGTCAGACGCGCCGTTGGCCGTCGTCGCCACGGCCGGCGCACTGGCGGCCTTCGTCGTGGCCGGGGCAGCAGTCTGCGCCGTTGCCGATGCGTTTGCCGGAGTACCGGCTTGCGAAGCCGCTTTCGGAGCAGCCGTAACCGGCGCCGCCGAACTCGCCACGTCAGCCGACGGCAACGGGGCCGGCAACTGCGCAGCCGACGCAGAGTTGTCCGTCGCCGCCTGCGCCTCATCCGGCGCCGATGCGCCGGACGCCGCTTCGTCGGCCACAGCTTCGGAGCCGCCCGCCGGCGCCTGCGCCACGGCGCCCGAGGCGCCGTTCGCACTGCCAGCGCCGCTGTTGGCGCTGGCCCGCAGGCGCGCCAACCATGCCGACGAATCGCCGCCGTTGGTATGCCACATGCCCAGCGCGATCACCGCGACGATCACCGCCGCAATGCCCCATAGCCATGAGCGATGCTTCTGACCGCCGCTGCCGCCCAGCGACAACGATACCTTGCCGCGCGGCAGGTCCCGGCCCGACGATGCCGGCATCGACAGGTCCGGCTCCGGCACGCCTTTTTCGCGGCGCAACGCCTGCGTGAAAGGGGCCGGGTCGGCGCCGAGCATCTTCGCATAGCTGCGCACCACGCCGAGCGCAAAGGTGGTGTCCGGCAACTGGCTGATATCGCCCGCCTCGAGCGCGCGCAGTTTGGCCGACGAAACTTTCAGCCTTGCCGATACATCGTCGATCGACCAGTTTTTCGATTCGCGGAGTTGCGTCAGTCGCGCCCCCACCGCCATCAGCGAGTCCAGCGCCTGCACGGCAGGCTGCACCACTGCCCGTGCGGCTGCGGGCGCCGGATGGCTTGTGTCGGTCCCTGTATCCTGCGGGTGCGGGTGCTGCGGCTCACTCATCCCAAATCCTTTCGCGTCGATTCTTTTTCACTCGTGCGAACCGCCGGGCAGCATGCCTCGCGCCGGTTGCGCAGACCGTTTATAACAAAATGTGCGGCCTCATGTGCCGCTTCCGATCGCTTCTGCAAACTTTCTTTTCAATACCGTGCGGCACAGCGGTTTCTTTCGCGCCTCGCCGCGAGGCGATGCGCACTCCCCGCCGCCGGGCTCACACTGCGCGGACCTCGATCACCTTGGCCGCCTTACCCATCCGTTCCGCAAGGCGCGTGCGATCCTGCACCGCCCCCGCCAGTTGACCGCAAGCCGCGTCGATGTCGTCGCCGCGCGTCTTGCGCACGGTGGTGACGACGCCCGCGTCCATCAGCACCTGGGCAAACCGCTTGATCTGTTCCGGCTTCGAGCGGATCAGCCCAGACTCCGGGAACGGATTGAACGGGATCAGGTTGAATTTGCATGGCACGTCACGCGTCACGGCGAGCAGTTCGCGTGCCTGCGCCTCACTGTCGTTGACACCGTCGAGCATGCAGTATTCAAACGTAATGAAATCGCGCGGCGCGACTTTCAGATAGCGCTGGCAAGCCGCCATCAGTTCGCGCAGCGGATATTTCTTGTTGAGCGGCACCAGCATGTCGCGCAGCGGATCTGTAGGCGCATGCAGCGAGACCGCCAGCGCCACCGGCAGCTCGGCGCCGAGCCGGTCCATCATGGGCACCACGCCCGAAGTGGACAGCGTGACGCGCCGGCGCGACAGGCCGTACGCGTTATCGTCGAGCATCAGGCGCATGGCCGGCACGACCGCGTCGTAGTTCAGCAGCGGCTCGCCCATGCCCATCATCACGACGTTCGTGACGACCCGCTCGCCCTTGCCTTCGCCCCCCACCGCCCGGCCGCCTGCCGCACCACGCGAAGCGCGCAGCGCAAATTCGGCCATGCGGAGCTGGCCGATGATTTCAGCGGTGGTGAGATTGCGTGAGAAACCTTGTTTGCCGGTGGAACAGAACCGGCAATTGACCGCGCACCCGGCCTGCGACGACACGCACAGCGTGCCCCGCGTTTCTTCCGGGATATAGACGGTTTCAACCGCGTTGCTGTTACCGACGTCGATCAGCCACTTGCGTGTGCCGTCGCTGGAAATGTGATCGCTGACGATGCCTGGCATCGCGATGGTTGCGCGGCCCTTGAGCTTTTCGCGCAACGACTTCGCCAGATCGGTCATGCCGTCGAAGTCCGCAGCGTTGTACTGGTGAATCCAGCGCTGCAACTGCTTGGCGCGAAACGGCTTCTCGCCCAGGCTGTCGCAATAGGCGACGAGCCCCTGGGCGTCGAGATCGAGAAGGTTGACGGTTGGACTGCTCGTCATATCGAATCCTGCCATTTCAGTGCGAGACTTTACGTTCATGCAACAAGCTGCATGAACGTATATGCCGTTCGCGCCCGTTCCTGCTGCTTTACCTTACTACTTCGCCGAGCGCTTAGCGCGAGTAAACGTTGACTTCCGGGAAGAAGAACGCGATCTCGACCTTGGCGGTTTCCGGCGCGTCCGAACCATGCACGGCGTTCGCATCGATGCTGTCAGCGAAGTCGGCGCGGATGGTGCCCTTTTCCGCCTTCTTCGGATCCGTTGCGCCCATCAGGTCGCGGTGCTTCAGGATAGCGTTTTCGCCTTCGAGCGCCTGCACGATCACCGGACCGGAGATCATGAAGTCGACGAGGTCCTTGAAGAACGGACGTGCGGCGTGCACAGCGTAGAACTTCTCTGCATCAGCGCGCGACAGATGAACCATGCGAGCGGCAATGATCTTCAGGCCAGCGTTTTCGAAACGGCTGTAGATCTGACCGATCACGTTCTTGGCCACTGCGTCCGGCTTGATAATCGACAGGGTGCGTTCGATCGCCATAAAAACTCCAGAAAATTAAGAGGTTACAGATTCAAATGAATCCGCTATTGTAGCATGTTCCCATGTATGATTGCGATTGAACCCTTTCAGCATTGAAAGACTCCAGGCAAGAGTCTGTATTTGTCTGTAATAGGCCGCCGCGGGGGATTGAAACTCCCTGCCCCGGCGCTAATCTTAGGGTTGTACAGATCAAGCGACTGGCTGCAAACTTGCTGGCCGGCGCTGCATAAACCACGGCGAGTTACTGCGCCTGACGCAAGGAGAAACCATGAACGACCATCCCTATAGCTTCGGCCGCAATGGCGCGGTCAGCACGGCCGAAACCCGCAACCGCGTGCTACGCAACACGTACTGGCTGCTGGCGCTGTCCATGGTGCCGACGGTGCTGGGCGCTTGGGTTGGCGTCGCCACCGGCTTCTCGCTGTTCGCGGCCACCAGCCCGGCCATGAGCATGCTGGCGTTTTTCGCCATCGCGTTCGGCTTCATGTTCGCCATTCAGCGCACCAAAGACAGCGCAGTCGGGGTGTTCGTGCTGCTCGGCTTCACGTTCTTCATGGGCCTGATGCTCTCGCGCATGCTGAGCTTCATCCTCGGCTTTTCGAACGGGCCGTCGCTGATCATGCTGGCGTTCGGCGGCACCGGGGTGATCTTTGCCGCCATGGCCACCATCGCGACGGTCAGCAAGCGTGACTTTTCGGGTCTCGGCAAGTGGCTGTTCGTGGGCGTGATCGTGCTGCTGCTCGCCATGGTCGCCAACATGTTCCTGCAACTGCCCGCGCTGATGCTCACGGTGTCGGTGCTCGCCATCGCGATCTTCTCGGCTTACATGCTGTTCGACGTGCAGCGCGTCGTGAACGGCGGCGAGACGAACTACATCACCGCCACGCTGGCCATTTATCTGGACCTGTATAACGTGTTCGTGAACCTGCTGGCGCTGCTCGGCATCTTCGGCGGCAATCGCAACTAAGCGCAAGCAAGTGCCACTCAGAGCAACCCGTGCGGGCACAAAGCCCGCATGAAAAAACGCCCATGACGATCAACCGTCATGGGCGTTTCCTTTTAGGCGTCCGATACAGCCGCGCGCCTCGATCAAAACGTCAAAGGCTCAGCCAGTCGAATCCATCGGCTTGCGAGGCCACCACCACCTCGGTGGCCGCCGCACCCAGAACACCCGCCATGGCGGCCTGCGCGAGTTCCGGGGAATTGTTCTGCTGGCTCAGGTGCGCCGCGACTAGATGACGCAAACGCGAGCGATCGAGCGAGGCGAGGATTTCCGCCGCCGCCTCGTTGTTCAGGTGACCATGATCGCCGCCGATGCGCGCCTTCAGCGATTGCGGATAGCGGCTCGCCGTCAGCATCCGCAGGTCGTGATTGCATTCGAGCACGAGCGCATCGCACCCGCTCAACACCGCGCTGATGTGCGGCGTCGAGGTGCCGACGTCAGTCAGCACGCCCAGCCGGCTTGCGCCGTCGGACATCACATATTGCAGAGGCTCACGAGCATCGTGCGGGACAGTGTAGGGCAGCACGCTCAGGTCGCCGATCGCAACCGCTTCGTCGCCCCACAACACGTGCAGGTCGACGTCGGCTTCGTCGGCACCCACCGCGCGCGCCGTGCCCCAACTCATGTACAGCGGAATCGACCACTTGCGCGCCAGCGTCAAGGCGCTGCCGATGTGGTCGCTGTGTTCGTGGGTGATGAGAATGGCGTCGAGACCCTCGACGCCCGAGCCGAGCCGCCCAAGACGGCGTTCGACTTCCTTTGCCGAGAAGCCGCAGTCGAGCAATACGCGCGTGGTGGTCGCGCCGCTTTGCACTTCCACGAGCAAAGCATTGCCTTCACTGCCGCTTCCCAGGCTGGCGAACCGCACGGTCCGCCTTAGTTCAGTTGCGCGTGCAGCAGCGAAACGATGTGCTGCGCGTCCGACGAGGTATCCACCTGACCGTTGGCGTCGACCACCGCCACCTGGGTCACCGTGTCGCCCTTCGGCCGCACGTTGACGAGGAATTCCTGCGCCGGC
Source organism: Paraburkholderia sp. SSBN10T (assembly GCF_056619545.1). Taxonomy (NCBI): domain Bacteria; kingdom Pseudomonadati; phylum Pseudomonadota; class Betaproteobacteria; order Burkholderiales; family Burkholderiaceae; genus Paraburkholderia; species Paraburkholderia sp. SSBN10T. The sequence continues at coordinate 17,259 of NZ_JBWQQI010000031.1, read as the reverse complement.
TTCTTCGAATTGCCGCTGAAGAACAGCTTGCCGAACAGGCCTTCCTTCTTCAGCTCCTGCATCGTGTCTGCGTATCGCACGTAGTAAATGCCCTTTTCGCGATCGCGGTTGTCGACGGCAAAGTTGGTGCGGTCAAGCGCCAGACCCACGCGCAGCCAGGCACGGTCGAACGATTCCTGCAGGTCGAGCGTCGCTGCACCGTCAGCCATGTCCACCGTGACCGGCGCGGTAGCCGGGCGGGCATCGGTCAGCAGTTGCTTCGCCTGAGCGTCCGTCAAACCGAACTTCTCCATCAGCTTGGCGAGGAACAGCGCTTCCAGAGCCGGATCGCGCGGACGCTCCACCCAACGCGACGAGGTCTTGTCCTGGCCGGTCAGCATTTCTTCCATCTTGCTGTGGGTGATGGAAATGTCAGTCGCGTCGTTCGGACCGTGCGAGACCAGCGTGCGGAAACTGTCACGGGTGCCCGACGAGTAAGCGAAGTCCACCACCTTGCCGATCGTGCGGCGGAACCAGTCGTCCGGAATGTTGGCGCGGTTCTCGGCCCAGTCGGTCGACATGATGCCGGTGGCCGGCGCGTCGGTCTTCAGCGCGAAGCCATTGTCCTGCCAGAATTCCTGCAACTGGGGCCACAACTGCTCGGGCGTGCGGCCGTCGACGACCAGCCAGCGGTGGTCGCCGTCGCGCTCGATGTGCATGCCGAGCGGGTCTTGCGTATTGGGCACGCCTTCGGTCGGATTGCCGGCTGCCGTGATAGCACGCGTGGGCGCGCCACCCAGGGCCAGGTTGGCCGGCGGGGCAACATACTTCTGCTGGGTCGGCGTAGCTTGCAGGTCGCTCGGCACGTTGAGCGGCGGTGCAATGGACGTTGCCTTGTAATTGACGCGATCGGAAGCAAACCAGTCGTTCAGCGTGTCACAGCCGGCGAGCGTCACCAAGGCAAGCGCCAGCGCCGCCATGCGGGTTGCGTGGAGGGAAAGTGCGGAACGTTTCATGAGGTCCTTCGTGAAGCTGGAACGCGGTGCCTGGTTCAATGCCGGGAACGCGGGCGATATCGACGTCGGTTAAAAAAATGCCGGTGGCGGACTGCTCTGTGCTGAAACCACTCAGCCGAGCAGACCCGCTTCGCGCAGCGCCGCACGCACCACTTCGTGGTAGCGCGCATCGAGCGGGGTGAGCGGCAGGCGGATTCCGCCTTGCACGCGCCCCAGTTGCTGCAACGCCCACTTTGCCGGAATCGGGTTCGATTCGATAAAGAGGTTCTTATGCAGCGACAGGAGTTTCAGGTGAATCTCACGCGCGGTTTTCGCGTCTGCCGCAAGCGCGGCCTTGCACAACTCGCTCATGGCGCGCGGTGCAACGTTCGCGGTCACGGAAATATTGCCGTGGCCGCCCAGCAGCATCAAGGCGATCGCTGTCGGATCGTCGCCGCTGTAAATGCCGAAGTGCGCCGGAGCCGACTTGATCAGGTGCGCTGCGCGGTCGATATTGCCCGTCGCTTCCTTCACGCCCACGATGCCCGGCACCTGCGCGCAACGCAGGATGGTTTCGTTAGACATATCCGCGACCGTACGGCCGGGGACGTTGTACAGGATCACCGGCAGATCCACCGTTTCCGCGATCTTGGCGAAATGGCGGTAGATGCCTTCCTGAGTCGGCTTGTTGTAGTACGGCACGACCTGCAGCGTCGCGTCGGCGCCGACCTCTTTGGCCTGCTGGGTCAGCTCGATCGCCTCGGTCGTGGAGTTGCCACCCGAGCCGGCAATCACCGGAATGCGGCCGGCCGTGTGATCGACGGCCGTCTTGACCATCAGCACGTGCTCTTCAACCGACAACGTGGCCGATTCGCCGCTGGTACCGACCACGACGAGCGCGTTCGTACCCTCTTCGATATGCCAGTCGATCAGTTTGCGGAACGCCGGCAGATCGAGGCTGCCGTCTTCGAGCATCGGAGTGATGATGGCGGGAATGCTGCCGCGAATCTGAGGGCCGTTACCGTGAGTGCCGCTTTGAGTACCGTTGGTCATGAAACGCCATGAATTTAATCAGTAAACCGCGATTGTAGCGGATTAGCCAGCCAGTTCGTAACAAGGCGGGGGCGGCACCTGCGAATCGCCCTGCATACCGTCCCTTACCTCGCCGGAGGCTGGCTCCGCCTCCAGAATTGCGCAGATCCGCTGGACGTATGCCGGGCGCGGCTGCGCAAGAAAACCATCTTGAAATGCGACCACGCGCAGACGCGGGCGCACGACGTCGAGCAACTCCCCCGGCGCCAGCAGGAACGCCGGGTTGGACGGCTTGCCGACGGTTTGGTTGCCGTGCGCGAAGGTTTCGTAAATCAACACGCCGGCGGGCGCCAACGCTTCGAGCAGGCGCGGGAACAACGGGCGATGCAGGTAATTCGTCACCACCACGGCGGCGAATTTCGCATCGTTAGGCAGCGGCCAGGGCGCGCCTTCGAGATCGGCGACACCCGTCGTAATCCGGGGCTCGTCTCGCATCGTGGCGAGCGCTGCCGCATCGCGATCGAGTGCCGTCACCGGGTGGCCGTGCGCAGCGAACCAGCGCGCGTGCCGCCCTGCCCCGGACGCCACATCGAGCACCGCGCCGCCGGGCGCCACCAGGTGGGTCCAGTGGCGCACCCAGCGCGACGGCTCGCCAGGCGTCACGTAGCTCGCAGTAGAGACCGTGGCAGTGGTTGAAACGGAGGATGCGGATTCGCTCATGGCCTGCGCAAAAGGGTACGCGCGGTGCGTACCCCGCGCGTCAGATACAACGACGCCCTCAATTGTACGAGAGGCCCATTGCCTCACGCACATCGCGCATCGTTTCGGTAGCGAACTTGCGGGCCTTGTCGCAGCCGTCGGCGACGATCGCGCGCAGCAGCGACGGATCGTCCATGTACTTCTGGGCGCGCTCGAGCATCGGCTGCTGTTCGCGCAGGATGCCTTCGATCACCGGTTGCTTGCACTCGAGGCAGCCAATGCCGGCCGAGCGGCAGCCCTTTTGCACCCACTCGTGGGTGGTTTCGTCCGTGTAGACCTGATGCAGTTGCCACACCGGGCACTTGTCCGGATCGCCCGGATCGGTGCGGCGCACACGCGCCGGGTCGGTCGGCATGGTGCGGACTTTCTTCGTGATGGTCTCCGCGTCTTCGCGCAGGCCGATCGTATTGCCGTAAGACTTCGACATCTTCTGGCCGTCGAGACCCGGCATACGCGACGCTTCGGTCAGCATGGCCTGCGGCTCGACGAGGATGATCTTGCGCGAGCCTTCAAGGTAGCCAAACAGGCGCTCGCGGTCGTTCAGCGACAGGCTTTGCGACTCCTGCAGCATCGCCCGCGCCTGTTCGAGCGCTTCGTCGTCGCCCTCCTGCTGGTAAGCGTTGCGCAGCTCGTGATACAGCTTCGAGCGCTTGCCGCCGAGCTTCTTCGCCGCTTCATTGGCCTTCTCTTCGAAACCCGGCTCGCGGCCGTACAGATAGTTGAAGCGCCGGGCGATTTCGCGCGTCATCTCGACGTGCGGCACCTGGTCTTCACCGACCGGCACCAGCGAGCCGCGATACAGCAGGATGTCCGCCGCCATCAGCACCGGATAGCCGAGGAAACCGTAGGTGGACAGATCCTTGTCCTTCAGCTTCTCCATCTGCTCCTTGTAGGTCGGCACGCGTTCGAGCCAACCCAACGGCGTGCTCATGCCGAGCAGCAGCGCCAGTTCCGCATGCTCCGGCACCTTGCTCTGGATGAACAGCGTGGCCTGCGCCGGATCGATGCCCGAGGCGAGCCAGTCGATCAGCACTTCCCAGACGTTCTTTTCGATGACCTCGGGCGTTTCGTAGTGCGTCGTGAGCGCGTGCCAGTCGACCACGCAGAAGAAGCACGGATATTCGGACTGCAGCCGGACCCAGTTTTTCAGCACACCGTGATAGTGGCCGAGGTGCAGGGAGCCGGTAGGCCGCATGCCGGAGAAGATACGGTCAGGGAACATGGTTTTATTGAAAGAGCGAAGCAAGAGGGGTCAGGATGGCGGTCACGGCGTCATATCCCAGACTGACGAGCGGACTCAACCAGAAACGGGTCAGCAGGCCGGTCATTACCAGCGCCATCACGATGAAGAAACCATACGGCTCGAGGCGCGCCAGCGCAATGGCCTGACGCGGCGGCAGCAGCGCGGTCAGCACGCGTCCGCCGTCGAGGGGCGGCAAAGGAAACAGGTTGATCACGCCCAGCACCAGATTGACGCCGACGCCCGCCACGGCCATGCGCGTGAAGAACGGTTCCTGGACGCCGAGCACGGCCAGCGCGACGCTCGCTACGCCCCACGCCAGCGCCTGGATGAAATTGCACAGCGGACCGGCCAGCGCAACCCACAGGCTGCCCCAGCGCGGATTGCGCAGATTGCCGAAGGCCACCGGCACCGGTTTCGCGTAACCGAACATGAACGCACCGCTGGTTGCGAAGTACAGCAGCAGTGGAATGGCAATCGTGCCGAGCGGGTCGATATGGCGCATCGGATTGAACGACACGCGCCCCAGCGCGTAAGCGGTGTTGTCGCCGAGGAGGCGCGCGACGTAGCCATGGGCGGCTTCGTGCAGCGTGATGGCGAAAATCACCGGCAAGGCGTAGACCGCGACGGTCTGTATCAGGGAAGAGTCCATAGCCTGCTATTGTAACAACGCCATTGCGTGCGTCTGTCCGCTTTCGCTCGCGCGGGCTCTCATATGGGCGCTGATGGGTGCTCTCGGACCTCCTGCATCGGGCGCGCCGAAACGGGCTCTCATGCCGGCTGCTCAAGCCCGAACGGCGCGAGGCTGCCGCGCCCTGCCCGCACCAGCACCGGCTCCGGCCCGGTCAGATCGACCACCGTCGACGGCTCGCACGGGCACGCGCCACCGTCGATCACCAGATCGACCTGCTTTTCGAGGCGTGCACGGATTTCTTCCGCGTCGTTCAGCGGCCGGGTTTCGCCCGGCATGATCAGGGTCGAGCCGAGCAGCGGCTGGCCGAGTTCCTCGAGAATCGCAAGCGTGATGGCGTGATCCGGCACCCGCAGCCCGATCGTTTTGCGCGACGGATGCGACAGGCGCCGCGGTACCTCTTTGGTAGCCTCGAGCACGAACACATACGGCCCCGGCGTGACCGATCTGATCAGGCGGTACTGGCGATTGTCGACCATCGCGAAGTTCGCGAGCTCGGACAGGTCGCGTACCAGCAACGACAGCAATTGACGCTCGTCGAGTCCGCGAATCCGCCGCAGGCGCTCGACCGCGGCCTTGTCGTCGAGATGGCAGGCGAGCGCATAGCTCGAATCGGTCGGCAGCGCGACCACACCGCCGTCATTGATGATCTGCGCGGCCTGCTTGACGAGGCGCGGCTGCGGATTATCCGGATGGAGCCGAAAGAATTGGGACATGGTTGTTATCGGGAGAGTCGGAGCGGCCGGGAGGCCCCTTGCTGCTACCGCGACGAGCGCGGTCAATATGACAAATGCGACGGCAAACGCGGTGCCGCATGCGGCGGCAAACGCAGCGCCAAACCCAACGGCAAATCCAGCGCATGCGCCACGCGTACCGCCGCGGCGCAGCATGCCCTCACAACCAGCGTTCCCAGACGGGCTTCAGGTCGGACGGCAGCGGCGGCAGGCTACCGAGTTCGACCCGGCCCTCGCCCGCCGCATGAAAATCGGAGCCGCGCGAGGCCTCGAAACCGAAGCGGCGCGCAACGTCCGCATACTCGCGATACTGGTCCGGCGTATGGCTGCCGGTCACCACCTCAATGGCCTTGCCGCCGAGATCGATGAACTCGCCAAAGAACGCATCGAATTCCAACGGAGTGTAGTCATAGCGGCCCGGATGGGCGATCACGGCCTCGCCGCCGGCCACCTGAATCCAGCGGACGGCGTCCGCGAGCTTCGACCAGCGGTGCGCGATATACCCCGGCTTGCCTTCGCCCAGATAGCGCGAGAAGACGTCCTGGGTCGACCCGGCGTAGCCGTTCTCCACCATGAAGCGCGCGAAATGGGTACGCGAGATCATGTCCGGGTTCGACACGTACTTCAGTGCCCCTTCATAGGCGTTCGGGATGCCCAGCGTGTCGAGCAGCTCGCCGATCGCCTCGGCACGCGCGGCGCGGCCGTCGCGGGTCCGCGCCAGGCCGTCGATCAGCGTCTGGCAAGCCGGATCGACATGCAAGCCGACAATGTGCACCGTACGCGCGGCCCACGTCACCGAGATTTCGACTCCGCTCAGATAGCGCATGCCGAGTTCCTCGGCGGCGAGGCGTGCTTCGGCCTGGCCGCCCACTTCGTCGTGATCGGTCAGCGCCCACAAGGTGACGCCGCCGGCATGCGCACGGCGCGCGACGTCGGCGGGCGCAAGCTGGCCATCGGAAACGGTGGAATGACAGTGCAGGTCGGCGTTCATCGGTGTCTTGAAAGGGTTCCGCGTTCATTTTACTGCAATGCAGAAAGCCCAGCAGACGATTCGTTGACGCACAACTCTTTGCGAAAAACCGGCCGTCTGAAAAATGTTATGCGCAAAACGCTTCGATCAATGCAGCAACCTGCTCCGGCTGATCGTGGTGGACCATATGCCCGGCGTCGTCGATGATCTTTTCGCGCCAGTTGGGAAACGCGCTGAAGCGCGCCTTGAATTCGGCAAGCGGAACCTCGCCGGCAATCTGCGCGAGCGTCGGCGACCCGGCGGCCTCGACGTGCAGCACCTTGGCGCGCACCTGCGACCAGACCGCCATGATCTCGTCGAGGCGGTACAGGAGCGGGCTGCGCAGTTTATGGGCCGGATCGGCGAGCAGCATGAAGCCGCCCTCACCGTTTGGCTTCGACCAGTGTTCGGCAAGAAAACGCGCACGCTGCGGGGCGAGGCGCGGGTTCGTCCGCGTCAGGCGGGCAGCCACCTCGTCGAGCGAGGCGTAATGCTTCAGGCGCGGCGGCTCGCGCAGTTCGTCGAGCCAGCCGCGCAGACGGCGCGGCGACTGACTGGCTTTGGCGGCGGCAAGGCCGAAACCCTCCAGATCCACGACCCGGCGAACCCGCTCCGGACGCGCCCCGGCATACAGGCACACCACGTTCGCGCCCATGCTGTGCCCGACGAGATTCACTTCGCCGGTCGGCGCGTAATGATCGAGTAGTGCATCGAGGTCCGCCACGTACTCCTGAAACCAGTAGCTGCCGCCGCCCCGTTCGGCCACCGGCCAGTCGGACAGTCCAAAACCGCGCGCATCGGGTGCGATCACCTGCCAGTCGCCGCCGAGCGCATCGACCACGAACTGGAACGACGCCGCCACGTCCATCCAGCCGTGCAGCATGAACAGCGCCGGGGCACCCGGATTGCCCCAGCGCCGCACGTGCAGCCGCACGCCGCGCACGGAAATGAAATCGGACTCTGAAGTATTCATGAGCAGGCTGCACCTAAAAAAGAATGGTCGTTCGATTATAACGAGATAGGCGGCGAGCGGAAGACGGCTTGCGCCGAGAGACAGCTCAGTTGGCAACTCAGGCGGCGGCCGGCGGCTGCGGGTCAGCTTCGGCAAGTCCGGCCAGCGCGGCCAGTTCGGCTTCGTCGAAACCGGCGTCGCGGCGGGCCTCGAAATTGAACGGACCACGCAATTTCGGCGCGTGATACTGGTCGGCGAGTTGCGTATAGGCGATATGCGGATCGAGGCCGCCCTGCTCGCACAGGTAGCGGAACCAGCGGTTACCGATCAGCACATGGCCGATCTCGTCACGCAGGATCACGTCGAGGATCGCCGCCGAGGCGTGGTCGCCGGCCTGCTGGAGGCGCGCACGGATCGGCGGCGAGGCGTCGAGGCGTCGAGGCCACGCGCTTCGAGCGTGCGCGGCACCAGCGCCATGCGCGCCAGCACGTCGCCGCGGGTGCGCTCGCACATATCCCACAGGCCGTCGTGGGCAGGAAAATCGCCGTATGCATGCCCCAATTCGGCGAGCCGTGCGACCAGCAGCGAGAAATGGTGAGCCTCTTCCGCGGCCACCTTTAGCCAGTCGGCGTAAAACGCAGCAGGCATGCCGCTAAAGCGCCAGACCGCGTCGAGGGCGAGATTGATGGCGTTGAACTCGATATGGGCCAACGCATGCAGCAGCACCGAGCGACCTTCCGCGGACTGCATGCCGCGGCGGCCGAGTTTGCGCGGCTCCACCAGTTCCGGCCGCTCCGGCCGTCCGGGCAAGCCGGCCGGTTCGTCGATCGGCGTGGCCGGCGCGCAGACGGCGTTACCGCACAGCAAATCTGCGTACAAGGCTCGCGCGGCGGCGGCTTTGGTCAGCGGATCGCATTGGCGCAGCGCCTCCAGCGCCTCGGTGCGGGCGCAGCGCGATGAGTTTGGGACAACAGGAACAGCGGAATTCATTGTGGCGGAACGGGCAAGCAACGGGGAAAGGATCAAAAGCCGGGACGGTAGCGCCGGAAACACGCAAGGACAAGCCGGGATACGCCAAAGATACGTCAGCGATCAATACCCATGGAGTACACCCGGAGTGCGCGCATGAAACTGCATAACCCAAACAGCAAACAGGTTAGCCAGCACGCATACGCGGAACCTGCAGTGTCGGGCCCCGCCCGCAGCGCGCCACTCGGCGGCTTCGAACGGCGCATCTACACAACCGTTTACAATACGCCATTCGACCATACAGCGCGCCGTCTGCGCTGCCGTCACGCCTGCCAGCAGCGGCGCGGCGACCGATCAACAGGAACTTATCTTGCATGGAATCGGGGAAAGTGCTCTGCGTGAAACCAGAGTAGCGCTAACTCTGACCGACAGCTATGCACGGGGCCCGAGCAAGCGCTAAAGCGCTAACCCGGGCCGACAGGAGACACTATGGCAATCTACAAGCTTGGCGATGCAGCCCCGACCATCCATGAAAGCGTGTTCGTAGCCGACACCGCGACTATCATCGGCAAAGTCACGCTCGAGGAAAATTCGAGCGTCTGGTTTGGCGCAGCGATTCGCGGCGACAACGAACTGATTTCGGTCGGCCCCGGCAGCAACGTCCAGGAAGGCGCCGTGCTGCATACCGATCCCGGCTACCCGCTGACGATCGAAGCCAACGTCACCGTCGGCCATCAGGCCATGCTGCACGGATGCACCATCAAGGAAGGCGCACTCGTCGGAATTCAGGCGGTGGTCTTGAATGGTGCCGTGATCGGCCGCAACTGTCTGGTCGGAGCAGGCGCCGTCGTCACCGAGGGCAAGGTATTTCCTGACAATTCACTGATTCTGGGCGCGCCGGCCAAGGTCGTGCGCGAACTGACAGAAGCGGACATCGCCGGCATGCGTCGTAGCGCGGCCAATTATGCCGAGCGACGAGCCTATTTCAAGGCGCAGCTCGTGCGCATCGGCTAACCAGCCGTTGCGCGCGGCGCGCACGCGCAGCAAGACGCTGCGCCATTCGACCGAGGAAAAGTTGTGAACGACCAGTTGCAAAAATTCATGTTCAGCGCGGCGCCGGTGCGCGGCGAAATCGTTTCGCTGCGCAATACGTGGCAAGAAGTGCTGATCCGCCGCGACTATCCGGCGCCGGTGCGCACGATACTCGGCGAAATGATGGCCGCCTGCGCGCTGCTGTCGGCGAACCTCAAGTTCGACGGCACGCTCATCATGCAGATTTTCGGCGACGGTCCGGTCAAGATGCTGGTGGTGCAATGCAGTTCCGACCTGTCGATGCGGGCCACCGCCAAGTTTTCCGGCGAAGCGGCTGCCACCATCAGCGACGACACGACGCTGATCGAACTCGTCAACGCGAGCGGCCACGGCCGTTGCGTGATCACGCTCGACCCGCGCGTCAAGCAGCCGGGCCAGCAGCCCTACCAGGGCATCGTGCCGCTGTCGGGTCTCGACGGCCCGCTCAAGTCGATGTCGGAAGTGCTCGAACAGTATATGCATCACTCGGAGCAGCTCGATACGCGTCTGTGGCTCGCCGCCAATACCGAGCGCGCGGTCGGCATGCTGCTGCAGAAGCTGCCCGGCGACGGCGGCATTGTCCCGCATCCGGGCGAGCTCGACGTGGATACGTGGGAGCGTGTCTGCACGCTCGGCAGCACGCTGTCGCAAGACGAACTCCTGAAAGAAGAGCCCGAAACCGTGTTCCGGCGCCTGTTCTGGCAAGAAAGTGTGCAGCATTTCGAACCGGCGCAGGCGCGTTTCGAATGTAGCTGCTCGCGCGAAAAGGTCGGCGCGATGCTGAAAATGCTGGGCCGCGAAGAAGTGGACGGGGTGCTCGAAGAACGTGGCCACGTGGAGATCCATTGCGAGTTCTGCAACCAGCGCTACGAGTTCGATCCGGTCGACGTGGCGCAACTTTTTGTCGCCAGCGCGCTCTCAGAAGGAGTCTCTCCCGCTGCCGAGCAGCGGCATTAAACAGCGTCGAGCCCGTCGCCTGTAGAGCGGTTCAGGCGGCAGGTCGATGCGATATCGTTGAACATTGGCCGCGCCTGCCCTTTCCTGTTTTCTGTTTGCTTAGGCATGCGACCGATGGAGGTCAGAAAAATGAACAACCCTACTCCGTTCCCTTTGCTGAATGGACTTCGTAGCGCCGTCGCGCTCTCGCTGGTGGCGGGCAGCGCCATGCTGACCGGTTGCGTGATGGATCCGCCGGGTCCGTCGCCCATTTACAGCCGCTTGCCGGCCGACCAATCCGGTCTGCCGAACGGCGCCCGTCCGCTGACTGAGGAAGAGCGCCAGCGCTACGACGCCATCGACAAGCAGGTGATGGCCGAGCAGAACCAGGCGATCGCAGCCGATAACGCCGCGCAAGCGTGGGCGCGTTACTACACGCCGCCGGTCACCGTGTATGGCGGCTATTATGGCGGCGGCTGGGGGCCGGGCTGGGGTGGCGGCGTCGGTTATGGCTACGCGCCTGGCTGGGGATGGGGCTGGTAAACCGCGGAGTGCGGCGAAGGATACAGGTCAACGTAACACCTGGCATCCCGCCCGAAACCAGTCCGAGCAGCTTGCGAATCGGGCCGTTGCAGCACACTCCGGACGAAAAAAAGCGCGGTTCTCGCCGCGCTTTTTTGTTGCCCATAGCGTGCCTCTGTCTCGCAGGACACGCCGGGCCTTGCAGCTCCAAGGGCCGGCTCAATGCGCCGGTTTCTTCTCTTTCGAACTCTTGTCCTTTCCGCCGCGCTTGCGATCCGACTGCACGCGCGACTCCGGATTCGGCACCACGCGCACCGGTGCGGCCGAGACCTCGCCGCGCGTCGAGGTATTCACCGACGCGTTATTCGGCGTAGGCAACGGCGCATTGGGCGAGACGAACTGCACGAACACTTCGCCGTCCTTGACCATGCCCATCTCGTAACGCGCGCGCTCTTCGACCGCGGCCGTGCCGTTCTGCAGATCCTGCACTTCGCCCGCAATGCGTTCGTTACGCAGCTTCTCGTCAGCGTTCTTCTGCATCTGCTGCGCCAGTTCGCCTTGCAGCTCGTGCACGCGCAGCCAGCCGCCGTGCCCCCACCAGAGCGGGTACTGGATCAGCGCCAGCAGTACGATCAGGACAGCAGTGACAAGCCGCATGAAGTAAGCACAATAAATACACGCCGCCCTGCGCTGTACGCAGGGCGGCGTGCTGGATCAGAAACGAAAGAAAACCGGCTCAATGGTCAAAACCTGCGTCAAGCCTGACGATCAACGCACAATCAACGCAGATTGTAGAACGCCGACTTGCCCGGGTAGCTGGCGATATCGCCCAGATCCTCTTCGATACGCAGCAACTGGTTGTATTTCGAGATACGGTCGCTGCGCGACAGCGAACCCGTCTTGATCTGACCGGCGTTCAGGCCAACGGCGATATCGGCAATCGTCGAATCTTCCGTTTCGCCCGAGCGGTGCGAGATCACGGCCGTGTAACCGGCACGCTTGGCCATTTCGATCGCGGCGAAGGTTTCCGTCAGCGTACCGATCTGGTTGATCTTGATCAGGATCGAGTTGGCGATGCCCTTGTCGATGCCTTCCTTCAGGATGCGCGTGTTGGTGACAAACAGGTCGTCGCCGACCAGTTGGATCTTCTTGCCGAGCTTGTCGGTCAGGATCTTCCAGCCGGCCCAGTCGCTTTCGTGCATGCCGTCTTCGATCGAGACGATCGGGAACTTGTCGGCCAGCGCGCCCAGGTAGTCGGCGAATTCGCTCGACGACAGTTGCAGGCCTTCGCCCGCCAACTGGTACTTGCCGTCGTGATAGAACTCGCTCGCCGCGCAGTCCAGTGCCAGCAGCACGTCTTCACCGGCGCGGTAGCCAGCCTTTTCGATGGCTTGCAGAATCGTGGACAGGCATTCGTCGTTGCTGCCGAAGTTCGGCGCAAAACCGCCTTCGTCGCCCACGGCCGTGCTCATGCCGCGGTCGGAGAGGATCTTCTTCAGCGCGTGGAACACTTCGGCGCCGCAGCGCAGGGCTTCGCGGAAGGTCGGCTGGCTGACCGGCACAATCATGAATTCCTGGATGTCCAGGCTGTTGTTGGCGTGCGCACCGCCGTTGACGATGTTCATCATCGGCACCGGCAGTTGCATTGCACCCGAGCCGCCGAAGTAGCGATACAGCGGCAGACCGGCTTCTTCAGCCGCAGCCTTGGCAACCGCCATCGACACGGCCAGCATCGCGTTCGCGCCGAGACGCGACTTGTTGTCGGTGCCGTCGAGTTCGAGCAGGGTCTTGTCGAGGAAAGCTTGCTCGGAAGCGTCGAGGCCCATGATCGCTTCGGAGATTTCAGTGTTGATGTGCTCGACAGCCTTCAGCACGCCCTTGCCGCCGTAGCGGCCGGTTTCGCCGTCGCGCAATTCGATCGCTTCGCGCGAACCCGTCGATGCACCCGACGGGACCGCGGCGCGGCCCATCGTGCCCGATTCGAGCAGCACGTCGCATTCGACGGTGGGGTTGCCTCGCGAATCGAGAATCTCTCGACCGATGATATCTACGATAGCACTCATGGTTTCCTCAAGAAATGACGTTGGATTCTTACGGTGAAACGGCATCTGGCGTACGAGGCGCCGCCCCTGACCAGACACTTTGGACGACCATTGGGTTCAATCGGGGTTCAACACGGATTCAGACGCGCCGCATCGGCTCGGGAGTCGACACAGCGCGCGGACCAGCATCAGTTGAAATCGCTTTCGAGGAACGGCGTGCGCTTCACGGCCTGATCGAGCGTCAGCAAGGTCTCGAGCAGATCCGCCATGCGATGCAGCGGCACAGCGTTCGGGCCATCCGATTTGGCCTCGGCCGGCTTCGGATGGGTTTCCATGAACAGTCCCGCCACACCTGTTGCGACAGCGGCACGTGCGAGCACCGGCACGAATTCGCGCTGGCCGCCCGAACTGGTGCCCTGCCCGCCCGGCAATTGCACCGAGTGCGTGGCGTCGAACACGACCGGCGCGCCGGTTTCGCGCATGATCGCGAGCGAGCGCATGTCCGAGACGAGGTTGTTATAACCGAACGACACACCGCGCTCGCAGGCCATGAAACGGTCTTCCGACAGACCGGCTTCACGAGCGGCGGCACGCGCCTTGTCGATCACGTTTTTCATGTCGTGCGGCGCGAGAAACTGGCCCTTCTTGATGTTGACCGGTTTGCCCGAACGCGCGCAAGCATGGATGAAGTCGGTCTGGCGGCACAGGAATGCCGGCGTCTGCAGCACGTCGACCACCGAGGCGACCTGCTCGATCTCGTGTTCCGCATGCACGTCGGTCAGCACCGGCAAGCCGAGCTGGCGCTTCACTTCCGACAGGATGCGCAGGCCTTCGTCCATGCCCAGACCACGGAACGACGTGCCGCTGCTGCGATTGGCCTTGTCGTACGACGATTTGTAGATGAACGGGATGTTCAGCTTCGCGCAGATTTCCTTGAGCCGGCCGGCCGTGTCGATCGTCATCTGTTCGGATTCGACGACACAGGTGCCCGCGATCAGGAAAAACGGCTTGTCCAGCCCGATTTCGAAATCGCCCAGTTTCATGCTTTCTCCTCGGCGAACGTCTGCTGGTGCGCCAGCGCCGCTTCGACGAACGATTTGAACAGCGGATGCCCGTCACGCGGCGTGGACGTGAATTCCGGGTGGAACTGCACGCCGACGAACCACGGGTGCATCTCGCGCGGCAATTCCATCATTTCCGGCAGATCTTCGCTCGGGGTCCGGGCGCTGATGATAAGGCCGCCGGCTTCGAGCTGGGGCACGAAGCGGTTATTGACTTCATAACGGTGACGGTGGCGCTCGTTCACGTCCTTGCCATAGATCTCTTCGGCCATCGTGCCGGGCTTGATCGGGCAACGCTGCGAGCCGAGGCGCATCGTGCCGCCGAGGTCCGACTCTTCGGTGCGCTTTTCGACGCGGCCGTCACGGTCGTACCACTCGGTGATCAGCGCGACCACGCGGTTCGGCGTGCTCGGATCGAACTCGGTGCTGTTCGCATCCTTCAGGGCGACCACGTCGCGCGCGAATTCGATCACAGCGAGCTGCATGCCGAGGCAGATGCCGAGGTACGGCACCTTCGCTTCACGCGCATAGCGGATCGCGGCGATCTTGCCTTCCGTGCCGCGCCGGCCGAAGCCGCCCGGCACCAGCACGGCGTCCAGATGCTTGAGGCTTTCGACACCTTGCGTTTCGATCTCTTCCGAATCGATGTATTCGATGTTGACCTTGGTCGACGTATGAATCGACGCATGGCGCAGCGCTTCGATCAGCGACTTGTACGATTCCGTCAGGTCGACATACTTGCCGACCATGCCGATCGTGACTTCATGCTTCGGATGTTCGAGTTTCTCGACCATCGCCGACCAGATGGACAGGTCAGCGGGCTTCGGCGTGAGCTTGAGCTCTTCGCAGACGATCGCGTCCATGCCCTGGTCGTGCAGCATTTGCGGAATCTTGTAGATGCTGTCCGCGTCCCACACCGAGATCACGGCGTCTTCCGGCACGTTCGAGAACATCGAGATCTTCGCGCGCTCGTCGTCCGGGATGCGACGGTCGGCACGGCACAGCAGCACGTGCGGCGAGATACCGATTTCGCGCAGCTTCTGTACGCTGTGCTGGGTCGGCTTGGTCTTCAACTCGCCGGCCGTGGCGACCCAGGGCACCAGCGTCAGATGCACGAAGCACGAGCTGTTGCGGCCGAGGCGCAGGCTCATCTGGCGAGCGGCTTCGAGGAACGGCAGCGATTCGATATCGCCCACCGTGCCGCCGACCTCGACGATGGCGACATCCGGCTCACCGCACGTCGCAGACGCTGCGCCGCGCTCGATGAAAGCCTGGATTTCGTTCGTGATGTGCGGGATCACCTGCACGGTCTTGCCCAGATAGTCGCCGCGGCGTTCCTTGCGGATCACCGATTCGTAAATCTGGCCCGTGGTGAAGTTGTTGGCCTTGCGCATCTTCGTGCTGATGAAGCGCTCATAGTGGCCGAGGTCGAGGTCAGTCTCCGCCCCATCTTCCGTCACGAACACTTCGCCGTGTTGAAACGGACTCATCGTGCCGGGGTCGACATTGATGTAGGGATCGAGCTTGAGGAGGGTGACTTTGAGACCGCGCGATTCGAGGATCGCGGCGAGGGAAGCGGCGGCAATACCCTTGCCGAGGGAAGATACTACGCCGCCGGTGACGAAAACATATTTGGTCATCGCTGGATGCTCGCGGGAAAAACGGATTATACCGTAAAGCAGGGTCTCAACCGAGCAAAATCCGCAGCGTTCACGACGATCCCGCACCGTTTTCCGTGCCGCGTTTGGCTGCCATAAGCCACGGGGAGCCAGGATGGCGCGACACGCGCCATCCTGGCTCCTCCTTCGCATCAGGTGCGCCGCTCCAGTTCGCGGAGCATCCGCTGCACCGCCCGTGCGGTCTCCAGCGGCTTTTCCATCGGGTATAGATGACTGCCGTCGATCCATTCGAGGTGGCCGCCGGTCGCCCGGCGGGTCGCATCCAGTCCGGCCTGGCGGACCTCCTTCGAATGCGTCCCGGCGATGAAGCCGACCGGCACCGGCGCGCCGCGCGCAAGGCGCGATCCGAGCGTGTGCGGCAAGGTCTTATAGATCCTGTATTCGGTGCGCCGGTCGAAGGCCAGCGTGCGCGTGCCGTCGGGCGAAGTCTGCGGAATGCCGAAGTCGATGTAGTCGGACAGCATCCGCTCGTCCCAGCGCGCGAACGCCGGCTTCGCATGGAAGTGACGCCACGCCTCCTCACGGCTCGCCCATTGGGTACGGCGCGTGCGCGTGGCGGCGGCCGGCGAAATGCGTTCGTCGAGGCCGGTCCATTGCGACACGCGCAAGATGCTGCTGCGCCAGCCCGCGACCACCGGCGAGTCGAGCATCACCACGCCCCTCACCCACTGCGGTTTCTTCAGCGCGGCCATCAGCGACAGATAGCCGCCGAGCGAATGGCCGACCAGCCACACAGGCTGCTCATATGACCGGCTGATGTCATCGAGCAATTGTTCCACCAGATGCGGCCAGTCCTGCGTCACCGGGAAGCGTGCGTCGTGGCCGATCCGTTCGATGAAACGCACGTCGTAGTCGTCGGCGAGCTCGGCGAAGATGGTCCGGTAGATCGACGCGGGAAACCCGTTCGCGTGCGAAAAGTGGATGATGTTTTTCAAGTGCTGCTGTCTCCGTTCCTGATTCTGTTGCGCGCGAGGCGCCTGGCCGGGCGTGGCTCGCGCGGCCTTCACTGATCCATCCAGTACCGGCGATGCGCAGTGCGATACCGTTCGAGCGTGAGCGTCGCAGGCGGCGCCGCGCCGGGCTGCGAGAAGTTGCCCTGCGCGGGGTTGCCGTTCGCCAGGATGCCCTGCGCCACGATTTGCACTGCGCCGTCCTCGTCGCTGCGCGTGAGTTCGATATGCCGCGCCCGATAGCGCTCGAACACCCCCGGATTCGGATGATGAAAACGGTTGCGATAGCCTACCTGAAATACCGAGATAAGCGGCTCGATAGAGTCGAGGAACGGCTCAGTCGACGAGCTCTTGCTGCCGTGATGCGGCACGACGAGGATCTGCGCAGGCAGCACGGACCGGTCGCGCGCCAGCAGGATGCGCTCGACCGGCGCCTCGAGGTCCGCGGCTAATAGTGCGCTGAGGCGCGGCGCGGTTTGGTTGGCGGTCGGATTGGCGGTCTGGTTGGCGACTGGGTTGCCGGCAGACTGACCGGCGTCTCCGATACTGACTGTGCTGCCGGCGGACTGGCCGGTGTCTGTGGTACCGACTGTGCTGCCAGCGGACTGACCGGTGTCTGCGGTGCCAACTGCGCTGCC